>CAIKKV010000359.1 GCA_903828035.1 uncultured bacterium | reverse complement strand
GGGCGATCGCACCCGCTCCTCCATCGACCCGCTGGATGACGACGCCCGCGCCGAGGACATCGCCCGCATGCTGGGCGGGAAATCGCTGACCAGCGTGGTCCTCCAGCATGCCCGGGAAATGCTGCGCAAAGCCGCGCGCGGCACGTGAAGCATAGCTGATAGCTGATAGCGAATAGCGATCAACGATCAACCATCAACCATCAACCATCAACGATCAACGATCGATGCGCCGATCATAATCGTCTCGAACTCCAGCCGCACCCGGCCCTTTCCGGGCTTGGGTGAATCCGGCTCAATGGACAAGGCAACCAGCCGCCAGGGGGGATCTGCCGCCTCCGCCGTCTCGATAAAGGGGCTCAGCGCGGCCAGGGGCGCCTGCTCCGCCTCCACCTGCACGCGTACCGCCGTTCCGGGATTCAGGGGCGTGCGCCGGATTTCCGTGATGCTGTTCGTCGCCGCCCCGCTCAAGGACTTCCCGGCCAGCATCGCCAGAACGAGCCGCGGCGTCGCGTCGGGCGGATGGGCGGCAACAAACGCCTCCTTCGCGGCGAACGCCGCTTCTATCGTCGCCTCCTGGGCGGCCACGGCGGAAAGGTCGGCGAGCCGGGCCCGGATCCGGGACGGCGCCGACAGGCTTGCCAGGCCCGCCTGGGCCAGCACCACCAGGGCGGCCAGCCAGGCGGCTGCCGCGGCAAGCTGAAGACAGCCGGTCAGGCCCGCCTTAGCGGCTGGGTTGCGTTTCCATGGTAAAGTGAAATTCATGCTCCGCTTTCCGTTCGGTTTTCACCGTCAACGTTCTGCCCGTCTCCTGCTCCACAATCCGCGCCAGCCGCGCGGCGACCTCGGCCGACGGGGCTCGCCCCTCCGCCTTCACCTCGGCTTCGTTCCACGCCAGCCGGTGCAATACGGCGCCCTCCTCGCGCGCGGCCATCAAGAGGCGGCTCAAGCCCCGGCTGACCACCGGCGCCCGCGCCCGGGCAAAAGGCTCATACCGGTCCCGCACGGCCTCCCAGGCCGCGGATACCGCGCGCCGCTCATAGCCCGGATGGATGGCGGGCGACCCGCCCAGCCGGGCGACAAGGCCAAGCGCCCGCTGCCGGACGGCGGCGCCGACCTGCGATTCGCGGTAGGACAGAAGCCCCCGCCAGGAAAGCCCGGCGGCCAACAGGATCAGACCCGCTCCAAGCCCGATGATGGCGGTGAACCGGCTTCCGCAATCCCGGCGGCTCTTCACCTCCGGATGCATCCGATCGTCCAAGCGGAAATCACAGCGCAGCGGACCGGCCGTCAGGGCGCGGATGGCGTAGGCGCGGGCCAGCACCGAGCGGGGTTCCTTCAGGATGCGGCCGCCGCCGGGCGCTTTCAACTCCCGCGCGTAGCCTTCCACCAGCGGTCCTTGTTCGGCCAGCGGCCCGGCCCAGATCCAGTCGATCTCGCCGGACTGGCCCTCAAACGCCATGCGGGTGAGGCGCAGCGCCTGGGCGGGATCGAAGCGCTTCAATCCCTGGGTGGAAACCAGCTCGTCCCCCCGGCCGAACGCCAGGGTGGAGCGATCCTCGCCCAGGTAAACCACCGCGCGAAGGGCCTCCGGCGAAGCGGGCTGCTCCTCCAGGGCCTGCGTCCACAGGGCCAGGCCTTCCTGATCAAGGTGGTGCGGCTCGCGCCCCTCGGCGGCCCATCCGGCCAAGCGGGTCCGCACGTCGCCCGCTTTCGCCACGGCGGCCGTCAGCGTCCACCCGGCGGAGGAAGACTGGCGGTGCGCCCCGACGCACTCGATCACGCACTCCTCGATGCCGAACGGCAGCTGCACATCGAGAAGGCCCGGCAGAACACCCTGAGCCTTGGCCCGGGACTGGAGCGGCGTCTGGATGCGGCGGACCCAGGCGTCCTTCTCCGTCAACCCGGTCGCCAGCGCCGCGCCTTCAACCGGAAGGGAGGCCGGTGCCACGGTCACCGACCGCCCGCGCCGGACGGCCAGGACGGCAATCGGGCCGGCGGGGGTTTCATCATCCCCACGCACCGGTCGATCCATTCACAGGTTGAAGAACGACTTTCCATGCCCTACCGCTCCACCCAGGTTAAGATCCGGAACCCCCCGCCGACCCGCTGCGCCAACGCCCACGCTTCCCGGCGGTCCTTGCCCGATGCGGCGGTGACGGACAGGGAAAACCGGCCGGCGTCCCTGGCTCCCGGCCCGCCCGCCGCCTGCACCTGGACGGCCGTCTGCACGCCGTCCGGCGCCTGCCAGCGGCCGCTTTCGGGGAGCCCCCGGGGCTGGAGCGCGGCTTCGCGAAGATCGCTCCACGCGGCATCCCAGAGGGCCAGGCGCAGGCGGGCCTGCCGCTCCGCCCGGCGCTGATCCGCCAGC
>CAIKKV010000358.1 GCA_903828035.1 uncultured bacterium | reverse complement strand
TCTGGCGGTCGCTTTTCCGCCCTGAGGGGCTCCGGCTGAAGGAGCCGGGACCATAATTCCCCGTCTCCTCGCCGGCGCCCCTCATCATCGGAAAATCGCCTCGCCATATTCCGGCTAACGGAACGCCGAACCCAGCTTGCCATCGCGCGCCCGCGGCGCTATCGCGCACGCTCGGGCGGCGCGCGACTGGATTCTCGATCGTACGCCCGAGAACAACCTACACAAGTAGCTCGTTATTCTAATGGGCGCTTGCGGAAGCCATCTCGCGCGCCGCCCGACGTGAGCGACAGCGAACAGGGCGCGCGATGGCTACGGGGTTGTTCCATTTCGATCAGGCGAAAATGGGCGAGGCGATTTCGGAGCTCAGCCGGCTTCCGGCGAGGTGAGCAGGCCTCGTGGCCGCGAACCTCCAGCTGGAAGCCGGATCAGCCCGAAAGCGGCCGCCCATTGGCGCCCGAAATGGAACATCCCACATTACGCCGCCGCCAGATTCCGGCCGGAACGCCGCACCCCCGCTGGTAACCCCGCCAGGCATTCAACCCGCCATGAAATCGAAACCCACATCCGGCTTGAGGAATCGGCCCGATTCCGCTATCGTTGCCACATGACAGGAGTTACGCCCATGGCCGACTACTACAAGTTTCCCGACTCGTTCCTCTGGGGCTGCGCCACCGCCTCGTACCAGGTCGAAGGCGCGGCCCGCGAGGACGGCCGCGGCCCCTCCATCTGGGACACCTTCTCCCACGCCCCCGGCCGGACCGCCTTCGACCACACCGGCGACGTCTCCGTGGACCAGTACCACCGCTTCCGCGACGATATCCAGCTCATGTCCTGGCTCGGCCTCAAGGCCTACCGCTTCTCCGTCAGCTGGTCCCGCCTCTTCCCCGACGGCGAGGGCGAGCCGAATGAAAAGGGATTCGATTACTACGACCGCCTGGTCGACGCGCTGCTCGCCGCCCGCATCCAGCCCTGGATGACCCTCTTCCACTGGGACCTGCCCCAGGCGCTGCAGACCAAATACGGCGGCTGGGCCTCCCGCGAAACCGCGCTGCGGATGGGCGACTACGCCGCCGCCATCTCGAAGCGCTACTCCGACCGCGTCACGAACTTCTTCACGATCAACGAGTTCATGTGCTTCACCGACATGGGCCACAAGAACACCGTCTTCCCGCCCGGCGTCATCCTCCCCGACCAGCAGGCCAACCAGGTGCGCCACCACGCCCTCCTGGCCCACGGCCTGGCGGTCCGCGCCCTGCGCGCCCATGCCCGGCGCGACATCTCCGTCGGATTGGCGGAAAATGCGCAGGTGCCGGCGCCGATCATCGAAACGGCCGACCACATCGAGGCGGCGCGCAAAGCCATGCGCGCGTTGAACGCGCCGTTCCTGACCGCCGTCCAGGAGGGCGCCTACCTGCCCTCCTACCTGGAGGCCTGCGGCAGGAACGCGCCCGTGTTCACCGACGCGGACATGAAAACCATCGGCGCTCCGCTCGACTTCCTCGGCCTCAACGCCTATGCCCCCGTGTACGTGCGGGCCGACTCGAACAACCCGGCCGGCTTTTCCACCGTGCCCTGGCCCGAGAGCTACCCGCGCATGCACATGCCCTGGCTCTACTTCGGCCCCCAGGTCCTCTACTGGGCCAGCCGCCTCGCCACGGAGCTCTGGAACGTCAAGAACATCTACATCACCGAAAACGGCTGCGCCTCCGAGGACAAGCTGAACACGTCCAAGGAAGTGGACGACACCGACCGCCTCATGTATGTGCGGCAGCACCTGATCGCGGCGCACCGGGCCGTGGCTGAAGGGTGGCCGCTGCGCGGCTACTTCCTGTGGAGCCTCCTCGACAACTTCGAGTGGGCCTGCGGCTACACGAAGCGCTTCGGCATCACCTATGTCAACTACGACACCCTGGAGCGCATCCCCAAGCTGAGCTCCAAGTTCTACCGCGAAGTCATCGCGCGCAACGCGGTGGTCTGACGGGGTCTAATCCTTCAGCGCCACCTTGACCACGACATTGTGGATCGGGCCCGCGCCCACCATGGGGGCATGCCCCTCGCCGGTGAAATAGAGGGCGAAATAGCCGGGCCTAAGCTCGTTCCAGCTCTCGCACATATACTCGAAGAGCTCCGCGTCCTTCTCGGGAATGGCGCGGATCAGCTTGGTGCAGCGCCCCTTGTCCAGCCAGCCGATCATCTCCCAGCCCGTCAGCGGCACGTGGATGTCGATGTAATGGCTGTGCACTTCCACCATGCTCTTCTCGCGGGGGATCAAATCGCCCATGACCACGTCAATATGCAGGTAAGGCTTGATCGTGTTGCGCCCCTTGGGCAGCGTGGCCAGGTCCTTCCGCTTCAGCAGGTCAAAGGCCTCGCGCAGCCGCGGGTGCATGTTGCCATAGAGGTCGATCCGGTCCAGCGTATCCAGAATCATGAATGTCTCCCGGTTATTAAAAACCCTTGTTTAGCACAACAGCCTTGGAATGGAAACATCATTCAGCCGCGCGCCACGCTCTGTAGCCGCGCCACGCTTCGTAGCCGCGCCTGATAAGGCGCGGGCGGGCGCCTGTCCCACCGCTTACCAGCGGCGGCTACCCCCCGGCTGCCCCCTCATTTCCCCGCTTTCTGAGCCCTCACGTAGTCGGCCGCGGGCACGCCTTCGAACATCAGGTTCTCGATCACGCCCCGCCCGTCCAGCACCCGCACCACGGCCCAGACGTTCGTGGTCGTGCGGCGGTTCAGCCGGCGGTAGGCGTCCTCCGACAGGGGCGCCAGCGTTTCATTCATAAAGAACTGCGAGAACGGGGGGATCAGGTTCACGATCCCGTTGGTCTCCTGCCCCCACCGCCAGCCGGTCTCCATGGTCACGTAGTCGCGGGTGCCCGCCGGCGGCTCTTTGGATACGGAGCGGACGATCGCAAAGCCGTTGGAATCCTCCCCGATCGCCACCTGCACATCCTCGCCACGAGACCGGTAGGCCAGTCCCAGTCCGGGCGGCTGGGCCGCCGCCGTCAACTCGGCGAAGGAGAGCCGCACATACCGCCCGCGGAAGGCGTCATACGGATCCACCGGCTGCGCCCGGAACTTAAACGCCCGCCCCTCCCGCAGCACGCGCTCATGCTTCAGGATCTGGGAGGCCGGGGCCGCCAGGATGGCCGCGCTCATCACCGCGAACAGGATGATCCGGAAACGGGTTTTCATCGCGCGCGCCTCCTGCGGATCATGACGGCATTGGCCGCCAGGAAACAAATGCCCAGCCCGATAAACGCCAGTCCCCGGCCCAGGATGCTCATGTCGGCATCGAAGAACCGCGCGATCAGCAGGGCGGCCAGGAGGACCAGGCCGGCGTTCATGTTGTCCAGCCGGGTCTCCCGCACGCCATCGGCCACCACCAGCAGCCCCAGGACAAACGCGTAGACGTTCATCAGGACCGCCGGAACAATCGCATGGCCTTCAAGAACCTGGTTCAAGGCCACCAGCACCACGGCGGCCAGGGGGAAACAGGCGGCCAGCCGGAACGGCCAGCCCTTGAGCCGGCGGAAGGCCAGCACCAGCAGCACGACATACAGGACCATGAAGACCGCCACCTGCGCGATGTCCGTGGCCTCCTGCCATTCGGCCTGACTCCACCAGTAGTTTTGAATATCCCGGTTCATGTCGTTCCAGAACCAAAGAAAGGAATACAGGAACACCATGACGCCCATGCCCAGCCCGCCCAGCAGCGTCAGGGGGCGCCCCCACAGCGACGCGCCCGGCCGGTCCCACAGCTCCCCGGCCAGCAGGCAGACCGCGAAAAAGGCGGCATACAGGGCGAACCAGAGCACCGGCTCGTGCGTGTGCATGCAGGTTGCCACGCCCCCGATCATGGAAAGCGCCGCGCCCCACATCAGCCAGCCGCTCCGGATGCCGCCCGGATCGCGGCGGCGGGCCCAGACGAGGAAGGGAATCAGGCCGCCGAGCAGCAGCCAGTAGCCGGTGGGATTATCCTGGCAGCTGCTCTGCCCCACCGCCCAGCCCGTGATGCCGGCCAGGTAGATCAGCGCCGGCATGACGGCGTCCAGGATATAGACGGACGGGAGGATCAGCAGCATCCAGGCCAGCGTCAGCGCGCGAAAGGTGCCCCCGACCTGGTAGGTCTGCGCCACCAGGGCCAGCGACGCCCCCACCGCCAGCCCCAGGAAGGTGCCCAGCCCCTCGCGCCAGCCGGTGCTGCTGCGGTCCGAGAAGACATACCAGGCGCACAGCCCCAGGGCCCCCAGCACGGGAAGATAGGCCAGCCCGGCGCGGACGGGGCGGGTCAGGTCATCCCAGTTGTGGGCCAGCAGCAGGATGATGCCGAGGCCCACGAGCAGGGAGCCGAAGACGCTGGTCACCACCAGCGCCCAGTTCTTCGAAGCGGGCGCCGGATAGCGCTCCCGCAGGCGGGCCGCCTGCTCGCCGCTGATCAAGCCCTCCTGCAGCCAGACGCCGATCTCGGCCATCAGCCGTCGATGTTCAGAGCCATTCATGGACGCGCTCCTTTCGGTATTGCCAAGCCAGACTGCACACGATAGGCTTTTCACATGCCCGGGCACAACCAAAAAACCGGAATGCCCCCCCTCGTCGGCGCCCACTTCTCCAGCGCGGGCGGGCCCCACCACGCCCTGGAGGAGGCGCGCGACTGGAGCTGCCCCGTCGCCCAGCTCTTCACCTCCTCCCCGCGCCAGTGGAAGCCCTACGCGCTCGCCGCCGAGTCCGTGGCCCGGTTCCTGGACCTGCAAAAGGAGACCGGCGTCCTCGCGGTTTCACACGCCTCCTACCTGATCAACCTGGCCGCCGAAGGCGAGCCCGGCGAAAAATCCAGGGCCGCCTTCGCCGATGAGCTCCGCCGCTGCCAGGCGCTCCGGATCCCCCTGCTGGTCGTCCATCCGGGCTCTGCCGGCTCCCTGCCGGTGGAGGACGGCATCCGGCGGATCGCCACCGCCCTCGATGAAGCCTATGCCGCGTCAGAAAATACGGCCACCTCCGTGCTGCTGGAAACCACCGCCGGCGCCGGCCATTCCATCGGCTCCCGCTTCGAACACCTGGCCGACATCATCGATCAAGCCAACCAAGGCGCCCGGCTGGGCATCTGCGTGGACACCTGCCACATCTTCGCCGCCGGCTATGACATCCGGACCGAAGAGACCTACAACACCACCATCGACGCCCTCAAAGCCGCGCTTCCGCTCAGCCGGTTGAAGCTGTTCCATATCAACGATTCCGTCACCGGTTTCAACTCCCACGTCGATCGGCATGCCCACCTGGGCGAAGGCAAACTGGGGCTCGACGCCTTCCGCCTGATCATGCGGGACACCCGGCTGGCCAAAATCGGCAAGTGCCTGGAAACCGAGGCCGACGATAAACGCGCCCTCGATTTGGATTTTTTGCGGACTGCTTAATCAAAGAATTAAACAGGAAAACGAATAGTGCTTCCTAGTGACTATGTTGGCGCTTCCGGGTTTGTGGGGGGATTTTATATTTACGCATCTTGTCGCCAGTTTCGCCAAAAGAATATTTCCTTTTATTTAGTGCTCTTATTCTGTCATCCCGAGCGGAGGCACGCTTCGGGCCGAAGTCGAGGGATCTCAGGGCTTTGGCGGAAAGAACTAGATCCCTCGACTACGCTCGGGATGACAGACCACTCGAGGTGATACCGAAGAGCAGTAGGACTGTCCGGCCTCTTGTTCAATGAATAATCCCGGCGCTTCCGGGTTTGCGGGGGGATTTTATATTGACGCATCTTGTCGCCAGTTTCGCCAAAAGAAAATTTCCTTTTATTGAGTGATCTTATTCTGTCATCCCG
>CAIKKV010000357.1 GCA_903828035.1 uncultured bacterium | reverse complement strand
CCGCTGTCGCCCGCCTCCACGATAAGAGGATCGATGGGGATGGCGCCCATGAAAGGAACATTCATTTCCTGCGCCAGAATCGAGCCTCCCCCGGTCTTGAATAGCGGGGTCGTGTCCCCGCACTTGGGACAGGAGTAGCCGCTCATATTCTCGACGAGGCCCAGCACAGGCAAACCGACCTGCTGGCAAAACGTGATGGATCGGCGCACGTCCGCCACTGACAATTGCTGTGGCGTGGTGACCACGATGGCGGCGGCCGGTCGCCCAATCAACTGCGCCACTGCCAGGGGCTCGTCTCCCGTGCCCGGGGGAGCGTCCACGATAAGGACATCCAGATCGCCCCAAACCACCCCGCTGAACAGCTCTTTGATGAAACTGTACTTCATCGGCCCGCGCCAAACGACGGCGTCGCGGTCGCTTTCCAAAAGAAAGCCAATCGACATCACCTTCAGCCGCTCGTTGACAATGATCGGCTGAATTTCGTTGCCATCGGTGCCGGGCTTACGCCCCTGGACACCCAGGAGCATGGGAATGCTGGGACCGTGAACATCCACGTCCATCAGACCGACTCGTTTGCCCGCCGCAGCCAGGGAAACCGCGAGGTTGGCGGCCACAGTGCTTTTGCCCACGCCGCCTTTGCCGGACAGCACGACGATTTTGAAGGCGATTCGCCCAATGCGGTTTTGAACCGCCTGGCCATCCCCCGGCGTTAATGCATGCGAGCCGCGTGGCTGGATGGATGCAGGCTTTGTATGCGGCGCGCTGGTTTTTTCTGTGTCGCATGCCGGTTTCGGCAGCTCACTGCCATGGGGAATGTGCCCGGCGCGATAGTCTGCGAGAGCGGCTTTGATCGTCTTGACTGCCAGCAGCGAGCAGTGAACATGCTCGGCGGCCAATCCGCCCAACGCTCGCAGGACCTCGTCGGGGGTAAACTGATCCGCTTCGTTCAAAGTTCTGCCCTCGATCATCGTCGCAGCCATCGACCCGCTGGCTACGGAGGCGCCGCAGCCATCGGTGGTGAAGGTCGCTTGTTGAATGCGACCGGCTTCGATCCGAAGCCAAAACTCCATCGTGTCACCGCACGGGCCGGTGAATCGCGAGTGAGCTTGCGCCCCCTTCAAAGGCCCGAAGTTGCCGGGGAGCTGTTTGGTCGCTGGTTTAGTGGATTGTGTCATCATAGTGTCTAATTGGAAAAATAATACCGATTTTACCATTCATGAGCATTCCTGAACCCGCCGGTCGCCGGTTCCTGGCCAGATGAACTCGGTTTGGACAGGCGCGAAGCAAGGAACTCCCACAACTGTTTTATGTCATTGGAAATGCCTGCCGCCGGATTGTATTCAACCACGGCCTGCTTTTGAATTTGTGCCTCGCTGACACTGGGATCGTATCGTAGCCTTCCGGCCACAGGCAAGCCCCACTCGGCTGCGCGCGCCTCAATCTGTGTGGTTATGGAAACATTCACATCCCATTTGTTGACGCATACCGCCGTTTCCAGATTAAAATGACGGCATAGTTTGAGGACCCGTTCCAAGTCGTGCAATCCGCTGCAAGTCGGTTCCGTTACAATCAATGCGAGGCCGGCGCCGGTCAAAGAGGCAACAACAGGACAACCAATGCCCGGGGAGCCGTCACAGAGAATCAAACCGCCATTGCGTTCGGCCAATTCCCTCGCCTTCCGGCGCAATTGACTGACGAGTTTGCCGGAATTTCCCGCTGCGGGATCGAGCCGGGCGTGAACCATCGGACCGCAACGCGTTTCGGAAACAAACCATTGGCCGCATTCGGCGGGACCAAACTCAATGGCCTGGTCGGCGCAGAAATGGGCGCAGACACCGCATCCCTCGCAGGCCAGCGTGTCCACCCGGTAAGTTTTTGCGACACGGCCATTGCCGGGGCCGTCGAAATAGATGGCACCAAACCGGCATAGCTCTTCGCATTTTCCACAGGCCGTGCAATGGCCGGATTTGATCCGGGCCTTGTTGGCCCCAACGAAGGAATGCCTCTCTTGAATCTTTGGATTGAGCACCAGATGCAGATCCGAGGCGTCCACATCGCAATCGGCCAGCACCACGGGCTGGGCCAGCACGGCCAGAGAAGCCGTCAGGGATGTTTTTCCTGTGCCGCCTTTGCCGCTG
>CAIKKV010000356.1 GCA_903828035.1 uncultured bacterium | reverse complement strand
GATGATCGCGGCGAGTTCCATGTGTGCAGGTTGTGAGCCACTTTGGGAGCCCTCATTTAGGGTGAGGAGGATGGTTCCTCGTTGCGTCCTCCATTGCGGGGCGTATCGGGATCTGAGGCAGGGGTCATTTTGCGAGGCCTGGTTTATGAAGAAGGTGAGCAAGAAGCCGGCAGCCAGCAGGACGATTTCAGGTAAGGCTGTATATCGTGCGCAGCCCCGGCTGAGGCCTGCCTTTTTTCAGGCCATCGAGTCGATTCTCCAGTCTGCCCGGACTAACGCGTATCAGGCCGTCAACTTCACGATGGTGGATGCCTACTGGAAAATTGGACAAAAGATTGTCGAAGAAGAACAACTTGGCAAAAAAAGGGCTGCGTATGGCGCCTCCCTTGTGCAAGATCTTTCCATGCGTCTTTCGCAAGTATTCGGAAACGGGTACTCCCCGCAAAGCCTCTGGAATATGCGGCAGTTCTTTCTTGCGTTTCCGATTCTCTCCGCGGTGCGGAGAGAATTGAGCTGGACTCACTACAAAGCCCTGATGCGCGTGGAGAGTGAACGGGCGCGCGCCTGGTATCTGAATGAAGCCGCCGACCAGAATTGGAGCACCCGCGCCCTTGAGCGGCAGATCAACTCGCTCTATTATGAGCGGCTTCTGATGAGCCGGGACAAGAAACCGGTCCGGGCCGAGGCCGATGAGAAGACCGCCGCCCTGGCGCCTTCGCCGCAGGATTTCATCAAGAATCCCTATGTGCTCGAGTTTCTCGGGATTCCGGATACGCACCGCTTTCGCGAATCGGATTTGGAGGAAGCGATCATCGGGAAGTTGCAGGCGTTCCTGCTGGAACTGGGCAAGGGCTTCGCTTTTGTCGCCCGCCAGCAGCGCGTCTCCACCGACACCAAGGACTTCTTTATCGATCTGGTGTTTTACAACATTGTCCTCAAATGTTTTGTTCTGATCGACCTCAAGACGGCTGAGCTTACGCATCAGGACATTGGCCAAATGGACATGGACGTCCGGCTCTACGAGGATAAGTACAAGAACCCGGGTGACAACGCCACGGTCGGCATTATCCTGTGCGCCGAAAAAGATCAGACCGTGGTCAAGTACTCGGTGTTAAACAAGAATCGCCGTCTCTTTGCCGCGAAGTATCAACTCTCTTTGCCGACGGAACAGCAACTGATCGAAGAAATTGAACGCGAAAAAACCATGATCGCCAGGGAGTGGGGAGTGCGATATGGTAGTGCTCGACGGAACCACGATGAGCCGGGGATGGAAAGGTTGACTGAATAATGACAAACGAACCTTTGAGAATTGGCGTCCTGGGCTCGGGGCGGGGCAGCAACTGCCAGTCGATCATCGATGCCATTGCCGAGGGCCGGCTGAAGGTGCAGGTCGTCTGCGTGATTTCGGACGTGCCGGACGCCTACCTTCTGGAGCGCGCGCGCCAGCAGGGCGTTCCCGCCATTTATGCCGATCACGCGCCGTTCAAGACCAAGCTGGAGGGGGTGGCGGAGACCAAGGTCATCGAGATCCTTCGCGCGCACGGCGCGCAGGTGCTGGCGCTGGCCGGCTACATGCGGATCGTGAAAAAAGGGCTGCTGGAGGCGTTTCCGAACCGCGTGCTCAACATTCATCCCGCGCTGCTGCCCTCTTTTCCCGGCACGGCGGCCTGGAAGCAGGCGCTCGATTACGGCGCCAAGGTCGCCGGCTGCACCGTCCATTTTGTCGATTCCGGCACCGACACCGGCCCGATCATCGTGCAGAAGTCCGTCCCTGTTCTGGAAAATGATACGCCGGAGTCGCTCCACGCCCGGATCCAGCAGCAGGAGCACCAGGCCTATCCCGAGGCGCTCCAGCTTGTGGCCGAAGGCCGGGTGACCGTCCGCGGCCGCCGCGTGGTGATCGGCTGATCATCGGCCGCCCCCGCTGGCGTCATGAAAAGGCTTTTTATTTGTTATCGATTTGATTTAATATTGTCTTTCGCGCAAGGAGAAATTATGCGTATGTTGCGAATCGGATGTGTGGCTTCCGTTCTGTTGTCGCTGATGACCGGTTCGGCCCAGGCCGTTCGCGTGGCCCTGGCTCCGGCTCCGGCCCTGGAAAACAAGTCATCCGACGATCAGGTTTTTTGCGCGGCCGCCGCGCTCTGGCTCCATGAACGGCTGGAGCAGACGCCGGGCGTGGAGCTGATGCCGGAGCCGCGGAATACGGCCCTGTTCCTGGAAGTGAACGGCGGCGCCTGGTCTTTCTCGGACCCCAATCTCCAGCCCCGCTATTCCCTCTATGAGCCTGTCGATGCGGTCATTTCGTTTGCCTCCGAAGCGGGCGCGGTCCGCCTGTTTGTCGATTCCGCCGCCGGACGAAAGAGCTTTACGCCCGCCTCGGCCGCCCGAGCCGCCCTGCTGAAGGAGCTGGGCAAGAGCGCCGCCTTTTTGTCCCAAGCCCTGGCCCTTCCGCCCGCCGCCGCCTCCGCGCTGGGCACGCTTCCCGACCTGGACGGCGAATCCTTCGCCGCGCTTTGCCAGGCCCAGCAGACCTCCGCCCAGTGGCCCCGCAATCCCGGGGAAGCCCGCCTGATCCTGCTGCAGCCGGGCTGGAAGAAACATCCGGCGAACCCCCGCCTGTGCGCCGCGATCCTGCAGGGGGCCGCGCTCCAGCTTTCGAGCAAAAACAGGGACAGCGGATACAACCCGACGGCCCTGACCATGGCGCGCATGGCGCTGCCGCCGGTGCTGGGCACGCCGTTTGAAGAGGTCGCCGTGGAGCTGGCGAAGGCGGCCCCCGCGGAAATGATTCCCGAGCTGACAACCATTTCCGGCGGCTTGCTGAAAGAGTCCTCCGGCGGCAAGGTGGGCGCCGCCCTGGATGATCTGCTGACCGCCAAGGCGACGCCCGAGTCCGCGGAGCCCGGACCGGCTGCCGGGGGCGCCTGGGCCAGCGGCGTGTTCACGCGGCCGCAGATGCTGGGCGCCGTTCGCGTGCTGGCCCGCGTTCCCGGGAAAGAAGCGCAGACGATCCTTGCCAAACTGGAGTCGCATCCCGATGCGGAGGTGCAAAAGGAGGTTCGCGAAGGTCGCGCGGCGGCCCCGTCCGCTCCCGCCCCGATCACGCTTCCGGCCGGCCTGCCGCGCGAGCGGCTGATCCAGCTGGCCAACGACCCCGATTCCGCGACCGCGCAGGCGGCGCTGCTCCGGCTCGCCGCCGAGCGTCCGGCGGGGGAGGCGGAGGCCGCGGCCTTCGACCTGCTCACGGCCCATCCGGCCAGTCGGCTGAGATTGCTGGAGTCCTTATCCGCGACCCGACCCGCCTGGGGAGAGACGGTGGTGGCGGAGGCGGCCGCCGCCAATCCCGACCCCTACGTCCGCGCGGAGGCCCTGCAGCGCCTGGCGGCCTGGTCGCCCGCCAAAGCCCGCTCCCTCGCGATCAAGGCGTTGCAGGGAGACGGGCACAAATGGCTGCGCCTCCATGCGGCTAACGTGCTGGCCGACACCGCGGAAAAAGCCGATGAATCCGCCCTTCGTTCGCTTCAGAAGGAAGCCCAAGAGCCGGCGGTGAAGGCGTTTCTTACCGCCGCCCTGGCGAAAGCCACGGGAGGGCCCGCTCCGGAAAAGGGGCCGGGCGCCCGCCTTGTGGGCGGCAGCCGCAACCTGGCCTGGATCTGCGGCGGGACGGGCGAGTATGCCGTCGAATCGCCGTTCGACGCCTATTATTGTCTCAGCGTGCCGACCAACCGGATAGCCTGGAAGCGGGGCTACGACGCCGGCAAAATCTATTTTGTCCGCATTTCCACCGTGGGGCATCCGGGCATGATCGCCCTCAGCCGCCAATACCGCGACCGGTTCTGGCTGGATATCGAGCGGGCGCTTCCCGCCGAGGTGCTCCCCCTGGTCGACGGCCTGGTGTTTGGCGAGGAGACCATGAGCATGGCGCCGGACGGGTTGTGGAAGGAGGGCTGGCGGCTGTTCTGTGCCGACCTGAAGATCGACGCTTCCCGCGTGGCGGGCGATCTGGGAAAGCTGAAGGTTCCCGAGCGCCAGGCGTGGCAGACGTGGGCGTATGATCGGGCCGTGGATGGTTTCAACACGCTGCATGATTACGTCAAGATGCGCTATGCGCTTGAGCGGCCCGGCTTGCAGGTCTGCACCTTTCTCACGGGCGAGCCCTCCACGCCCGGCCTGAGGCGCTGGAAGTTCGATGTGGCCGGCATCTACGACTACAAGTGCGACAGCCGCCTGTCGGCCTACAGCCTGGTGCGGCGCATCAAGACCCTGTGGCCGGAGCGGCCCGTCATCTGGCTGAGCCTCGGCATCGGGGGGTACGAGATGAATCCGGTGAAGCGCAATCTGCAGGTTCCCGCCCAGCCGATGGCCACCCGCCGGATCCGCTGCTATGCCGACGCGGCGGCCGCCTGGATGGCCGGCGCCGACACGGGCTGGTTCAGCGTCTGGATGTTTGTGGATCCGCGATTTTCGGGCAACCGGTTTGAGATGGGGGGCGTCCAGGTGAACCTGGAGGATATCGGGCGGGACAGCCCGTTGCTGCGCCGCGGCGTGGCGCTGGCCTTCAAGGGGGCCGAAGCGGAGCTGACCGATCCCACGGCGCCGAAGAAACCGGAGGGGGCGGCGGATTTGACGGCCGGCGACAAGGGAAACGACCCGGAGCTGGCGGGCCTTGCCGACCTGGTCCAGGGCCGTGACACGGCGGCTGAATCCAAGGCGGCGATCGAACAACGGAAAGAGGCGTTCAGCCGCGGCTTCCTGTTTTACCAGCAGTATGTCTATGATTGCGCCCGCGTCTTCAAAAGCCTGCCCCGCCTGCCTCCCCGCCGGTATCCCGCCCTGGCCGTCTATCCCGGGGCAACGGTGTGGGTCACGCCGCCGACGCCGAATCCCGTGGTTCCGGGCATGGCGCTGCTGAATGCGTTTGATTTTCTCAGCGACATGAAGGATGCGTCGCAATTGGATCTGTCCGCGTATCGGATCATCATGGTCCGCGATCCCGGCTCCTTGCCCGCGTCCGTCGTGGAGGCGCTGACCGCCTGGCTGACGAAGACCGAGGGCCTGCTTTATATCCAGGGTGGCTTCGATTCGGAGGCGGAGTGGGGCGGGCCCGGCAACCTGTCCGGAAAGCTGAAGGAATCGTGGCCCTGGGCGCAGGAGGTCCGTGTGGCGCGCACGCCGGGCGTGGCCGGGAAGATCCTGAACCCCCTGACCCTGACGGGGAAGGGTGGCGAGGTCAGCGTCAAGG
>CAIKKV010000355.1 GCA_903828035.1 uncultured bacterium | reverse complement strand
GCTTCGCCAGGTGGTGCTGGGGATCAGCGTGGCCGAGTTCCTGGCGGCCGGGCTGATGTTCGGCATGCTCTATGATCGCCGGCGCGTCCTGTCGCTGCTCTGGTATGGACTGGGGCTGGGCCTGATCGCCGTGGGCTTGTTCCTGGTCGCCCTCGGTCTTCCGGGAACGATGATCGGCTGGCTGGGGAGGGCTTCCCAGTACCTGGGAGCCGCCTATCTCCTGGTTGCGATCGCGTTGGACGACCGCAGCACGGAAGGGGTTGGCATTTCCATTGAGCTGGCGTACCGGGAGAGCGAGGAGCGGTACCATGCCCTCGCGGAATTGCTTCCCGACGCCGTCCTTGTCCATGTCGAGGGGAGCTGTCTGTTTGCCAACCGGGCCTGCCTGAAGCTGTTCGGCGTCAGCCTGCCCGGCGGCCTGGTGGGGCGTGAACTGCCGAGCTGGTCCACCCCGACGACCGCGCCTTTGTGCGGTCCCGCCTGGCGGCAAAAGCGCCCGCGGAGGGAGCGGCCGCCAGCACCGAGTTCCGGCTTAACCGGCCCAACGGGGAGCGGGCGGTTGTCGAGATGACGTCCGGCCCGATCCGGTACGAGGGCCGCCACGCCGGGCTTGTCATTCTGAGGGATGTCTCCGAACGCCAGTCGCGGGAAGCGGAGTTGCGCCGCCTGAACCGGGCGTTGAAGGCGGCCAGCACCAGTGATTCCGCCATGATGCGGGCCACGAAGGAGTCCGATTACCTGCAGGAGGTTTGCCGGATCGCGGGAGAGTGCGGTTACGACACGATGTGGATCGGGTATCTCCGCGAGGGCGGCTCCGGGGCCATCCAGCCGGTCGCGTGGGCGGGTCGGGCGCAGGACGCGGGGGAGGGGTTTGAAGCGGCCTGGGCGCTATCCGGGGGCCCTGAGAACCCGGGGGTGCAGGCCATTCGCAAGGGCCGCCCGGTTGTGACGCGCGCGGCCTCCGGGGGCGCCGCTCCATTTGCCTCCACCCTCGCGCTGCCCCTGCTGACCGACGGCCGCGCCTGGGGGGTCATGCTTATCCACGCGCCGGAGGCCGATGCGTTCTCCCCGAACGAAGTGGAACTGCTGAAGGAGCTGGCCCGGGATCTCGCCTACGGGGTGGGGGCGCTCCGCCTGCGCGAATCGCTGCAGCAGTCCAATGAGGCCCTGCGCCGGTCGAATGAGGATTTGGCGCAGTTTGCGCATGTGACGTCGCACGACTTGAAGGAGCCGCTGCGGATGGTCACGGGGTTCCTGAGCCTGCTCAGGGCCAACTGCGCCGGGCGCCTCGACGACAAGGCGACGGAATACATCGAGTTCGCCGCCGATGCGGCGCGGCGCATGCATCGCCTCATTGACGATCTGCTCTCCTATTCCGCCGTGGGACGGAATGGCGAGATCACGCGGGCGAGCGCCGCGGAGTCGCTGGACGAGGCCTTGAAGAACTTGACGGTCAGCGTGTCGGAGTCGCAGGCGCTGGTTTCCCGGGGGGATCTGCCCGAGGTGCTGGCCAATCCCCGCGAATTGACGCAACTGTTCCAGAACCTGCTGGGCAACGCCATCAAGTTCAGGAGCGGCCGCAGGCCCGAGATCCGGGCGGACGCGACGCGGAGCGGCGCGAGCTGGCAGTTCCGCATCCGGGATAACGGCATCGGCATCGATTCCCGGTTTTCGGGCCGGATTTTCCAGATTTTCAACCGCCTGCACACGAACGAGGAATACCCCGGAACCGGTATTGGACTGGCCATCTGCAAGAAGATGGTCGAGCGCCACGGCGGGCGGATCTGGGTGGAGTCGGAGCCGGGCCGCGGTTCCGATTTCTTTTTCACCCTTCCCGCGGTCACGGAACGGATGCCATGAACAACACGACCGACCCGCGCCAGGATATTCCCTTTCCCCTGATCGAGGTGCTTCCCGCGGGGCTGGCGCTATTCAGCCTCTCCCTGCTGGGGCTCTGGAACTTCCTGGTGTTTCACTGTATGGTCGAGCTGTTTGGCATCGTCGTTTCGGCGGCGGCGTTCCTGATTGCCTGGAACCTGAGGCGGCGGATTGAAAGCGGGTATCTCCTGTTTATCGCGACCGCCTATGCGGGCGTGTCGGTGTTGGACATTGCGCACATGCTGCTTTACAAGGGGATGGGCCTGTTCCCCGATTTATCCCCCGACGCGTCCGCGCAGCTCTGGCTGGCGGCCCGGTTCCTGCAGGCGGTCTCGCTCCTGGCGGCGCCCTTTTTCGCCCCCCGCCGGGTCTCGGTCGGCATCCTGCTGACCCTCTAT
This sequence comes from uncultured bacterium, assembly GCA_903828035.1. The sequence goes on along the minus strand of CAIKKV010000355.1, from coordinate 1,337 downwards.
GCCGTGGTTGATTTCCTCGTGTTCCTGGCGGTGTTCCAGCCGTGGCCGCTTCTGCCCGTGTTCCCGGCCTGCTACCTCGAGTCCGCCGCCGAGCCCCTGACGCGATTCAAGGTCGTCGGCGAGTACGTCATCTGCGGGATTATCCTGGCCGCGATGGGGTGCCTGGGCTTGATGCGGCGGTGGGTGGACCCGCGGGTGCGGCGCTTCATGATGGTCTCCATGGGGGCCACCATCGGCGCGGAGCTGATCTTTACCCGGTATGTCTCTTTTTTCGATACACCCAACATGATCGGGCACCTCCTGAAGGCCGTCGCGTTCTACCTGGCCTACAAGGCGCTGATCGAGGCCGGGTTGATCAGGCCCTTTGAAGTGCTGTTTCGCAGCGCGAGCCAGAGCCGGCAGCAGGTCCTCGAGAGCGAGGAGCGCTTCCGGACCCTTTCCGCCGCCACGTTCGAAGGGATTGCGATCACGGAAAACGGGCGCATCGTGGACATCAACGAGCAGCTCCTGGAGATGCTGGGCCGGACCCGCGACGAGATGATCGGCGAACCCGTGGCCGCCTTCCTGGTGCCGGAGGATCGCGAGCGGGTCCTGCAGGGCATCCGGGAGGGGCTGGAAATGCAGCTGGATCACCGCATGATCCGGAAGGACGGCTCCCATTTCAACGCGGAGGCGCATGGCAAGATGGTCCATTTCAAGTCCCGAACCGTGCGCGTGACGGCGATCCGGGACGTCTCCGACCGCAAGCGGGCCGAGGAAGCCCTGCTGGAGGCCCGCAACACGGCGCTGCGGACGGCCCGGGAGCTGGCGCGGTCGAACCGCGACCTGGAGCAGTTCGCCCATGTCACGTCCCACGATTTGAAGGAGCCCCTGCGCATGGTGACCGGGTTCATGGGGCTGCTGAAGGAGCAGTACGGAAGCCGGCTGGACGACAAGGCCCGCGAGTACATCCACTTCGGCGTGGATGCCGCCCAGCGCATGCAGCGGCTGATCAATGACCTGCTGGAATACTCCCGCGTCGGGATGGATGAAAGCGCGGAGGCCATGGCGCTGGGGGAGGCGCTGGATGCGGCGCTCGACAACCTGCGGATCGCGATCCGCGAAGCGGGCGCCGTCATCACCCGCGACGCGCTGCCCCTGCTGCACGTGAACCGGACGGAAATGGTCCGGCTGCTCCAGAACCTGGTCAGCAACGCCGTGAAGTTCCGGTCGGCGCTGCCGCCGGCTATCCACGTCGGGGCCCGGCTTAAGAGCGGGATCTGGGAGTTTTCGGTGCGGGATAATGGCATCGGCATCGATCCTGTCTACCAGGATCGCCTTTTCCAGATCTTCCAGCG
>CAIKKV010000354.1 GCA_903828035.1 uncultured bacterium | reverse complement strand
GACCCTGGTGATTCATCCGGCCTCGACGACGCACCAGCAGCTGACGGCCGAGGAGCAGCAGGCCACGGGTGTCACGGCGGACTATATCCGCCTGTCGGTCGGCATCGAGGATGCGGAAGACATCAAGGAAGACATTGACCAGGCGTTGAAGAAAACCGTCGTGTGAGGCGGGGCGAGCGGGGTGAGCGCGGGGCCCGGGGGCGGCGCTCATTACCGACTTGTCCGACTAGGAAGGACGTTTATGAATCGGATATTCGGGGACAATTCGGAGTCCATCGGCAATACGCCGCTGATCCTGCTGAGCCGGATCACGCGGGACAGCAAGGCGATCGTGCTGGGCAAGGTGGAGGGGCGGAATCCGTCGTATTCGGTCAAGTGCCGGATCGGGGCGGCGATGATCTGGGACGCGGAAAAGCGCGGCGTGCTGAAGCCGGGCGTGGAAATCGTCGAGCCGACCAGCGGCAACACCGGCATCGCCCTGGCCTACGTGGCGGCGACGCGCGGGTACAAGCTGACGCTCACGATGCCGGAAACCATGAGCGTCGAGCGGCGCCGCGTCCTCGCCTCGTTCGGGGCCAACCTGGTGCTCACGCCCGGCAGCGAAGGGATGTCGGGGGCGATCCGGAGGGCCGAGGCGTTGGTGGCCGCCGACCCGTCCCGCACCTTCATGCCCCAGCAGTTCAAGAACCCGGCGAATCCGGCGATCCACGAGAGGACCACGGGGCCCGAGATCTGGGAGGCGACCGAGGGCAAGATCGACGTACTCGTCGCCGGCGTCGGAACCGGGGGAACGATCACAGGCGTCTCCCGGTACATCAAGCGAACCCGGTGGAAAAAGATCCTCTCCGTGGCGGTGGAGCCGAAGGAGAGCCCGGTCATCTCCCAGAAACTGGCCGGCCAGGAGCTCAAGCCCGGCCCGCACAAGATCCAAGGCATTGGCGCGGGGTTCATTCCCGACACGCTGGATCTTTCAATCGTTGACCGCGTCGAGCAGGTGGACAGCGCGGAGGCGGTGGAGTACGCGCGGCGGCTGGCGAAGGAGGAGGGCCTGCTGGTGGGGATCTCTAGCGGCGCGGCCATCGCCGCGGCCTTGCGGCTCGCGCGGCAGGACGCGTTCGCCGGAAAGACCATCGTGGTGATCCTGCCCGACGCGGGCGAGCGCTATTTGTCCACGGTTCTATTCGAAGGAGTCGGCGTTCCCTAGATCCACTTCTTGACGGCGCCGGATGGCAGGCGCGGCTTGGGCGCGCGCTTTTCGAACCAGTCGCGGACGGGGCGGTCGAGGCAGACGCCGTGCATGAAGTTGTAGGTGGCCCTGCGCAGGGCGTCGCCGAGGGCGGCGCAGTCGGGGGCCCCCGGCTCCTCGTAGGGAATCTCGTTCAGCGCGAAGCCGCCCGCGGGGCGGGGCAGCAGGCGGATGCCGAAGTGCTCCGGGTCCCTGGCCATGGGGCTGTGCGCCGTGAGCGCGAAGCGGTGCCAGTAGGCGGAGTGCAGGAGGCCCGCCTCGAAAGCCTGCCGCGCGAACTCCAGGCCGTCCACCGTCTCCTGCAGCGTCTGCGTGGGAAAGCCGTACATGAAATAGCCGTGCACCAGGAGGCCCGCCTCCGAGAAGGCCGCGCAGGCCCGCGCGGCCTCTTTCAGCGAGAGGCCCTTGTCCATCCGCTCGAGCAGCCGGTCCTCCGCGCACTCCAGGCCGCCGGTGACCGCGATGCAGCCCGCCGCCGCCATCAGGCGGGCCAGCTCCGGCGTGAAGCCCTTCTCGAAGCGCACGTTGCCCCACCAGACCGCCTGCGTTCCGCGGTCCAGAAGCTGTTCCGATAATTTGCGCAGCAGGGCGGGGGCCAGCGCCTCGTCGGTGAAGTGGAACCCGGTCCGCCCCGTGCGCGCGATGAGCGCCTCCATCTTGTCCGCCAGCGCCTCCGCCGGCGTGGGCGCATAGCGCGCGATGTAGGGCAGGCAGGTGTCGCAGAAGCGGCAGCGGTGCCAGTAGCAGCCGCGGGCGGCGGGCAGCTTGAGCCACAGGCCGTCGGACCAGAGCCGGTGCATGGGGTTCACCGACTCCGCCAGGCCGATGTAGCGGTCGAGCGGCAGGTCCTCGTAGGCGGGCACGATCTCCGCCATCGGGGGCGGGTCGGCTTCGCCGGCCTTGGCGTCCAGGAACACGACCCGCCCCTCTCGGCGGACAAACGTGCGGATCAGCGTGTGGTCCCTTTTCGGGTTTCCCTCGTGGGCGATCGCGCGGAGCAGCGGCAGCTCGCCGTCGTCGAGGACGACGTAGTCCGCCACCTCGAACAGCCGGGGATCGGAGAGCTCGCGCAGCTCCGTGTTCACGTAGCCGCCGCCGAAGGCGATGCGCACGGCGGGATTCGCCTTCTTCAGGGCGCGGGCGACGCGCAGGGCGCCGACGAGCGCGCCGGGAAACGGAATCGTGAGGCCGACGAAGAGAGGGCGGTGGCGGGCGTAGGCATCGGCGGCCAGCTCGTCGATCAGGCGGCCGATAAAGCCGGGCGGCGCGGCCAGGGCCTCGGCGAGGGAATCGAAAGAGGGACAGTTGGCGGAGAGGTGATCGGCGTAGCGGGCGAAGCCGAAGCGGGGGTCCACGCCGTCGCGCAGGGCGTCGGCGAGATCGTCGAGGAACAGGCTCGCGAGGAAGCGGGCCTTGTCGCGGACGTCGGAGGAGCCGAAGGCCTCGAGGGGGCTGGGCCGGGCGTCGAGCGGCAGGAAGCGCGGGCCCTCGGGCAGGAAGGCGCGGGTGGCGATGCGATAGGCCAGCGGGTCGTTGCGGCCCTGGAGGAAGTGGACCACGGGCTCCACGACGGACTGGAAGGCGGAGGCGTGCTTCAGGAGGTGGCGGACGGAGGCGGAGCGGGAGGGCTTGGCGGCGCGGAGCAGGTCGGCGATGGCCACCAGGGCGGGCTTTGAGAAAAGGCGCAGGGCGAGGGCGAGGGAGAGGTCCTCCTGGGCGCAGGCGATGCCGCGCGTGCGGAGAAAGCCGGCCAGCCAGGCGGTGGCCGGGTAGGGGGCGTTGACCTGGACCATGGGCGGCGTCAGGAGCAGCACGGGGCCGGCGAGGGGCGGGCGAGGGGATTTCATGGCGGCATGATAGCGGGTTGCCGGAGTGAGGGGAAGCCTTCTTCGTGCGAAAAATCCCTGATTTACAGAATCACGCGCGGGTGTAAACTGGCGGCATGAAAGTCGAATCACTTCACATTGGCATGGCGGTCCTGCATCCCGAGCATGGACTGGGCAACGTCAAATCCATCAACGAGCATACCGCGGAGATCGTCTTCAACGACGGGCTCAAGACCATCGCGCCCGAGGTGGCCGGCCTCGAGCCCGCCGAGGCGCAGGTGACCTTTTCCGGATTGACCGCCCCGCTGGCGGAGCTGGTCGGGCAAGCCGCCCGGGCCGTGGTCCGGGAGCTCGGCCTGGAGCCGGCCGATCAGGTGGTCGAGCGGCTCGGCCAGCGCTGGCACAGCGGAAAGCTCGTCCTGCAGCCCTCCGATCCCGCCGTGCAAAGCAAGGAGGTGCCGCTGGAGGTTTTCTTCCACAAGATTGTCATGATCCGCAACAACCTCCGCGTGCTCGAGCAGAAGATCAACAGCCACGAGCAGCTCAGCGACGCCGAGAAGGTCGAGATGCAGCAATACATCACCCGCTGCTACGGCTCGCTGACCACCTTCAACATCCTGTTCAAGTCACGCGACGACCAGTTCGGCGGCGCATCCGGTTAGAGTGTCCGTTGGGAGGGCCGGGTTACACCCCGGCCTCAGGCGCAAGCAAAGCTGCATCAGGCTCGGGTGGAACCTCGCCCTCCCAAAATTTTATCTCGCAAGAAAAGTTAAGATGCGTCAACACGAGAGAATCAGAGAGACGGGGGGCGCGGTGACGATCTCTTTCTTGACAGGATTAACAGGATGAAAGAGGATTACAGGTACAGAATGGAACTCAACCGTTGGGCGAGCGCCCATCCCGCTGAATCTCGTTAATCCGGCCGAAACAAGCTGATTATTGGAGATAGCCCATGAAAGCCCATTACGACGAGACTGGATAAATCGACCATCGCCTATTTTAAGGCGCTTGCCACGGACCTGCGGCTGCCAGGCAGGGCGGCAAGTTCCATCGCCGCCGCTCACTCCACCGTCACGCTTTTGGCGAGGTTGCGGGGCTTGTCGATGGGGCAGCCGCGCAGCCGGGCCATGTGGTAGGCGAACAGCTGCAGGGCGATGGCCGTGGGGACGGGCGCCACCAGCGGGTGGCAGGCGGGCACGGTGATGACCGAATCCAAAAACGGGACAACAGCGGAATCCCCCTCCGTGATGACGCCGATGACGGGCGCGCTCCGGGCCCGGCACTCCTGCACGTTGCTGACCATCTTGTCCTTGCCCGGCAGGTTGTTGAGCAGCGCCAGCACGGGCAGGCGCTCGTCCAGCAGGGCGATGGGCCCGTGCTTCAGCTCGGCCGCGTGGTAGCCCTCGGCGTGGATGTAGCTGATCTCCTTGAGCTTCAGGGCGCCTTCCAGCGCGACGGGGTACAGCGAGCCGCGGCCGAGGAAGAAGAAGTCGCGGGCCTCGGCGTACCGCTCGGCCGTCATGATGATGGCGTCCTGCTGCTCGAGCACGCGGGCGGCCAGCTCGGGCAGGCGGCCGATAGCCTCCGCGATTTCGAGGCCCGCGGGCCGTGACAGCCGGCGGCAGCGGCCGACCTTGAGCGCCATCATCAGCAGCACGGCGAGCTGGCTGGTGAAGGCCTTGGTGGAGGCGACGCCGATCTCCGGCCCCGCGTGCAGGTAGATGCCGCGCCCGGTTTCGCGCGCGATGGTGGAGCCGACCGCGTTGCAGAGGCCGGCCACGAGCGCGCCCTTCTGCTTGGCCTCCCGCACGGCGGCCAGGGTGTCGGCCGTCTCGCCCGACTGGCTGAGGGCCAGGACGAGGTCGTCGGGGTGGACGAGCGGATTGCGGTAGCGGTACTCGGCCGCCTGCTCGGTTTCCACGGGCAGGTCGGCCAGCTCCTCGAAATAGTATTTCCCCACCATGCCGGCGTGCAGCGAGGTGCCGCAGGCCACGATCACCAGCCGGCGGATGGACGCCAGCTCGCGCGGCTCCAGCGCCAGGCCGGCGAGCACGGCGGAGCCCATGTTCAGGTCGAGCCGGCCGCGGATCGCGTTTTTCAGCGCCTCCGGCTGCTCGAAGATCTCCTTCAGCATGAAGTGCTCGAAGCCGCCTTTTTCGGCGGCGGTGTCGTCCCAGTCGATTTGCGCCACCTCGCGGGAGACCGGCGCGTTCTGGATGTTGCGCAGGTCGACCCCGTCGGCCGTGATCCGCGCCACGTCGCGATCGTCCAGGTAGATCACCTTCCGCGTGTGCGTGAGGATGGCGGCGACATCGCTGGCGAGGAGGGTCTCCCCGTCGCCCAGCCCGATGGCCAGGGGGCTGCCGTTGCGGGCGGCCACCAGCTCGCCGGGGTGGTCCGCCGACAGCACGGCGATTCCGTAGGCCCCCTCCACGTGGTGGAGGGCGGCGCAGACGGCTTCCAGGAGATTGCCCCGGTAGAGCTCGCCGATCAGGTGGGCCAGCACTTCGCTGTCGGTCTGGGAGAGGAAGCGGTGGCCCTTGGCTTCCAGCTGCGCGCGCAGGGGGGCGTAGTTCTCGATGATGCCGTTATGCACCAGGGCGATGCGGCCGGATTGATCGGCATGGGGGTGGGCGTTGGCCGCGGTGGGCGGGCCGTGGGTGGCCCAGCGCGTGTGGGCGATGCCGGCCCCGGCCCGGCGGCGGAAGTCCTCGTCCCACTCGGCGTAGACCAGGCGCTCCAGCTCCTGCACGTGCCCCTTGTTCTTGAGCGTGTGCAGGGCGCCGCCCTCGGCCACGGCGATGCCGGCCGAATCATAGCCGCGGTATTCCAGCCGCTTGAGCCCCCCGAGAAGCACCTCGGGGGTGCTTTTCCGTCCCACATATCCCACGATTCCGCACATGGCGTGGTCCCCTTTCCGCCGGGTTGGCTCAGTCCGGCTTCAGATCCCGCTGCACGATTTCGCCGGGCCGCGTGCTCTGGTTCGGCCACAGCTTGCGGCCGGGGTAGAGCGAGGTGTTGATGCCGGTGTGAACGTTGTCGCCGCAGATGACGCCCAGCTTGCGCAGCCCGGTGTCGATCAGCACGCCGTCGACCATCGAGCGGTGGTGGAGTCCGTCGTGGCGGAAATTGGCGCAGATGGTGCCGGCGCCGAAATTGACATTCTCCCCCAGGATGGAGTCGCCGCAGTAGCTGAGGTGGCCGACGTTGGAGTTATTCATGATGATGGCGTTTTTAAGCTCAACGGCCTGGCCGATGTGGCAGCGGTCGCCGATGCTGACGGGCCCGCGGATGTAGCAGTTGGGCCCGATCTGGCAATCCTCCCCGATGACGACCGGCCCTTCGATGCAGACGCCGGGCAGGATGACCGAGCCGGTGTCCAGCCGCAGGAGGCCCATGATCCAGGCGCCGGGGTGAACAAAGCCCGCGATCCGGGGGGTTTGCAGGGAGGCCAGCGTCTGCTGATGAAGGCGCAGCAGGTCCCAGGGATGGCGGATGGGGAAGCTCTCGGGATGGGCCCGTACGATGGGTAAGCCTTCGACGGGATAATCCCGGGGGCCCGACCAGGCCAGGCGGTTGCCTTTGGCATCCTGGAGGACCCAGGACCCTTCCCTGCCGGGGAGCGGGAGGAGGTCTTCTTCGCAGAGCCAGGCGTCTCCCCGGATAAAAAGGCCCTCAGGCTGATCCGCCACGAGCGAGAGGCCCGCGCGCTCGAGGCGGTCGCACTGGAGGGCTAGCAGGGGCTGGTGGCCGATCAGGCACTCGCCTAGATTGTGCAGGCAGGTCAGGGGCTCCATCGACTTTAGGCGTCCTGTCGCAAGCAGTTCCGCATTCATAGGTCCAGGTCCTTTTTAACGGCCTCGGTGAGGGCGTTCATCCAGTAGTCGACCTGCTCCGCCTGGCGGGCTTCCACGAGAAGGCGGATTTTATTTTCGGTTCCGGAGTAGCGGACGACGAAGCGGCCATCGGCCCCCAGCTTTTCCTGGCCGCGCGCCAGGGCGTCGTTGAGCCGGCCGAGTGTTTCGATCGGCTTCCGGACCGGGACGGGGAGGCTGACCAGCTTCTGGGGATATTCGTCCATGCAATCGGCCAGGTCGCTCAGGGAGGCGCCGCGGATTTTCATCTTCTTGAGCACCTGCAGGGCCGTGATGATGCCGTCGCCCGTGGTGGCGTAATCCATGAAGATCACGTGGCCGCTTTTTTCCCCGCCCACGTTGAGCCCTTCGCGCCGCATGTGGTCGATGACCTGCCGGTCGCCCACGTCCGTGACCGCCACCTGGATGCCGTTTTTCCGCATGGCCTCGTGGAGGCCGAGGTTGCTCATGGTGGTGCAGACGAGCGTGTCGCGGGCCAGGACCCCGCGGGCCTTGAAGTCGAGCGCGGCCAGGGCGAGGATCCGGTCCCCGTCGACGACGCGGCCCTGGGCGTCGCAGAATATCACGCGGTCGGCGTCGCCGTCGAAGGCGATGCCGATGTCGGCCTTTTCCCCGAGCACCCGGGCGGCGGCCACCTCGGGATGGAGGGCGCCGCAGTTCGTGTTGATGTTGTAGCCGTCGGGATCCGTGGCGAGCTTGATGACCTTGGCGCCGAGCTCCTTGAAGATGTACGGGGCGATCTGGTAGGCGGCGCCGTTGGCGCAGTCGAGCACGATTTTGAGGCCCACCAGGTCCTGGTTTCGGATGGCGCTCTTGGAAAACTCGATGTAGCGGCCCCGGGCGTCGTCGATGCGGTAGGCCTTGCCGATCTGGTCGCTGCGGATGTGATCGCTGGTCAGCTCCTTGCTTTCCACGAGGCGGGCGATGGTTTCCTCGATCTCGTCGCTGATCTTGAAGCCGTCATGGCCGAAGATCTTGATGCCGTTGTCGTCGGACGGGTTATGGGAGGCCGTGAGCATGAGGCCGACGTCGGCGGCCATGGAGCGGACGAGGTGGGCGACAGCGGGGGTGGGGACGGGGCCGACGAGGAGGACGTCCATGCCCATGGAGACGAGGCCGCTGGTGAGGGCCGTTTCGAGCATGTAGCCGGAGAGGCGGGTATCCTTGCCGATGACGGCGCGCCGCGAGCCGTGGCCTGTGGCGTGGTAGACGTGGCCGATGGCCTTGCCCACCTGCAGCGCCACTTCGGGCGTGATGGGGTGGCGATTGGCCTGGCCTCGAATGCCGTCAGTTCCGAATAATTTTTTCATTAGTTTTTCCCATTACCATCCCATAGGAATGATCGGATACCTTCCGGATTCCTTGGCCAATTTGTATGACAAGGGGGGGG
>CAIKKV010000353.1 GCA_903828035.1 uncultured bacterium | reverse complement strand
ATCAGCATGCACGCCGGTTGCGGCGTCCCAGATTTCCGGCCGGCGATCTCGTTGCCGGAACCGCATGTCGGCTTGCAGAGGCTTTTCCGAGTCGCTGAATACGAAGTAGATGTCTGCGTCGTCCGTCGTCCGGTGGAGGAAGTGGAGATCCGCGTGTGCAGGTTCCCACGAGACATCCGGCGCAATGCCGCGCTGCCGGAGGGCATCGAGCGGCTCGAGGCCCCGATAGACCGTGCCTGCGGCGGCTCTTTTCGACTTCGCGTTCTTGCCATCCGCGTCGCCCCACAGTTCCGCAACGAGGCGGTCGAATTCCTCGCGCGCCTGGACATCGCGCAGCCCGGCAGGCGACATTGGCGGTTCCCCGAGGATCGCAGCTCCTAACCGGGCGAGTTCTCGAAGATGGCGCATGGTGGACAATTCAGCAACCCATTCCGTCGGCAGAATCAGCAGGCCAAAGGTCTGGCCCTGCGGATGGGTAAGCCGCCCGTCGCGAAACGACATCGCCCGCAAATCGCTTGGCGAGCAGGCGTTGAAATCGTATCCTGGCACGAGTTTCGCCATCTTCGATGGAAAACCGTATCCCGTGTCTTCCTCCACAAGCACACACACGTCCGCGACCGTGCGCCCTTGCTGGAGGAGGAACTGACAACGCGCGAGATATTGGAGCCAGGCGTCGGCGTAAGGCCACCACGTGTTGAGCCGGCCGAAATGCGATCCATAACGTCCAAGGGCGAAACCCGGCGCGGCCTCGGTGACCGGTTGATGCGTGTAGCTGTGGAAGATGAAACGGTTGATGCCGAGCGCAAAGGCCTGGTCGCCCGGCCGCTTCAAGGTCGCTGGCGTATTCTGATACTTGCCGTCCTCCGGCTTGGCGGTGAATGACTCCGCCGCAACAACGTTACGGCCAAGGAACGCGGCGGCAGAAGTCGTCAGCTTGATCCGCGAAGCGCGGGGGGACGCGTCGGGCATCCAGAATTCGTTCATCGGCACGTCGACGTGACGGTTCGCGGACAGCGGGTTGAGCGGTCCGCCCTGCGACTCCGAATAGACTTGCATGCCGTGCTTTGCCGCGAGCCTGCGCATTGTGCCAAAGTAGTTTTCAGCAAACAATTCGTCTATCACGTGGCGGAAATCCCACAACACGGACTCGGAAATCTCCGGCGACTGGATGATTCTCCCTGTCACCAGCGGCAAGTACGGGATAAAATCGTAGCCCTTCCGGTCTACAAATTCGGCGGGAAGACTTGCCGTCCAGTTCTGAAAGCCTCCCTCGAAACTGTCGAACAAGACCCCGTTCAACGTTCCGCCCGCCAACGGCCCGGCGTCGCGAATGACTCTGCCAAGGGATTGCCCGAAGTGGAAAGCCAACGCCTCCGGGTCGAGCTTGTCCACTTCTAACCCATGTCCCTCGGGCGGCGCCGGATGAATCGTTGCGCCGGTCGCGGAATAGCCGAAGCGCAACAGCACCCACCGTCCCGGCGGAAGAGTGGCGGCCAACCTGCCATCGCTATCCATCTTACCGGTGAGATCGATCACCTTGTCCAGAGGAATGCCCGGCGAGCCGTTAAGCTTGGCACGGGTCACGGGCTTCGAGGCCTCGACGATCTTCTTCGGCAGGTCTTCGATGCGTTCTGTGGTCGGCGGTATCGCGAGCATCGCGATGTCGCGATAGAAGCCGAGTTT
>CAIKKV010000352.1 GCA_903828035.1 uncultured bacterium | reverse complement strand
GCGTAGATTCCGGCGATTTCGGCCGCCAGGGCGCCTACCCGGTCAGCGCGACGCGCTTCCTCCTCCCGGAGCTCGGTTTCCAGCTGGAGCATCTCCAGCCGGCCTTGTTTTTCCTCTTCGGCGATCCGCTCCCGCAACAGGGCCTCGCGGGAGGCTTTCAGCTCGGATTCAAGCTGCTTATCGAGTTCGGCGATTTCCTGACGGGCTTTTTCGACAAGATCCCGGGATTTGTCTTCCGCATTCCGGAGGAGAGCCTCCGCCTCTTTTTCGAAGGCCAGAATTTGCTGGAGGATGGCGTCCATCATTCCTCCCGGCGGATCAGGTCGAGGACTTCTTGCGCTGTTTTGGCCTGCAACACGCGATCTCGAAGGCCGGGCAGGGAGAATAGACGGCAAATCTCGGCGAGGGCCTGGATGTTGGTGGCCGGATTTCCGGCCTGCGACAGGACCAGGAAAACAAGGTGCACCGGCTGGCCGTCCGGGGACTGATAGTCGAGCCCGGCATCCGAAATGCCCAGGGCGATGAGCAAGCCGGTTGTTCCGGCCAGGCTGGCATGCGGGATGGCCAGGCCCCGGTTGACGCCGGTGCTCATTTTGGCTTCCCGCGCCTGAATCGCCAGCAGGGCGGCCTTGCGGTCGGTGATCTTTCCCACCTGGGCCAGCACCTCGATCAACTCGCTAAAGAGATCATCCTTGACCCGGCTTCTCAGGTGAAGCTTGATCAGGGAGGGAGAAAGATAATCAGCTATTCTCATTTGTTAATCATACGAGATGAGAAGGCCCAACGGCAATTAAGAAAAAGGCTGGACCATAAAGAAAGAATTAAGCCGGCGGGGCGTCGGATTCCCTTAGCAGGCGGTACCCGACGCCGGCCTCCGTCCGGATTTTGACGGCTCCTTTCAGCTTGGCGCGAAGATTGGCCAGGTGGACGCGGAGGTACTGCCGCTGCTCGGCGGCCTTGGGCCCCCAGATGGCGCGCAGGATATGGTCGTGGGTGAGGACTCGGCCGGCGTGGTGGGCGAGCAGCGAGAGGAGCGCATACTCGATTTGCGTCAGGTGCACCTCCACGCCGTGAATCTTGACCGTGCGGGCGGGATAGTCCACCTGGAGGCGGCCGCACACGAAAACAGGATCACCGCTTTCCGCCGGCACGCGCCGCACGAGGGCGCGAAGGCGCGCGATCATCTCCATGCCGTCAAACGGCTTGGTCATGTAATCGTCAGCCCCCGCTTCCAGCGCGGCCACTTTCTGATCCGAGGCATCCCGGACCGAAAGGATGAGGATGGGGGTTTGGCTCCATTCCCGCAGGCGGCGAACCACCTCGACGCCATCCAGGTCCGGAAGGCCAAGGTCCAGGATGATCACATCCGGTCTTCCGGTGGCGGCCTGGCTGAGCCCCACCTGCGCGGTATCGGCCTCCAGGACGCGGTAGCCCGCCCCGTTCAGGGTGATCTGAAGGAGTTTGCGGATTTGAACTTCATCGTCAATTACCAGCACGGTCAAGGCCGGATTCATGGGTTCATGTCCTCTGTCAGGCTGAGTTCATAGGTGCACGGAAAAGAAAAGGTGAAACAGGCTCCTTTTCCGTAGTGGGAGTCGACGTTCAGGGTGCCATCCATCAGTTCGGCGAACTGGCGGGCCACCGGCAAGCCCAGCCCCATCCCGCCGGGGAGCTCTCCGGGCCCTCGGTAGAAGCGCTCGAAGATGCGGTCGCGCTGTTCGGGCGGGATGCCGGGCCCCTGGTCGGAGATGTCGATGCGAAGACGTTCCTTGCCCGTTTCGGCGTGGACGTCGATGGGCGTTCCTTCGGGGGCATGCCTCCGTGCATTATTGAAGATATTGTCGAGCGCGGTGGTCAGCAGTCGGGTGTCCACCCGGATATATACGGTTCTCTCGGGCAGCGAGAGGCGGATTCGCTGTTCGGCAAACGCTTCCTTTTTCGCATCCAGCCATTCCTGCAGGAAATCGGCGGTGTCGCACCACTCCAGGGAGGGGCGAAGCGTGCCGCAATCGATCTGCGCCAGGTTGGTCATTTCCCGCACCACGAGCGTGAGCCGGTCCACGGCGATGCGGGCTTCCTGGAGGATGATCCGTGTTTCGGGGTCGGACGGCTGCTGTTGCCGGAGATGCTGGAGGGCGCTCGCGAGGACGGAAATAGGCGTGTGCATTTCATGGGAGAAATTGTCGAGCAGGGCGCGCTGCATTTTTTGCGATTCAACGGCGATTCCCGTCATCTGGGCCTGGCGCGCATTTTCCTCGCGCTCCATCATTTGCGCCAGCAGGCCGGCCATCGACTCCATCAGCTCCCGCTGCAGGGTGTCCCAGGATTCTCCATCGGCCAGCTGGACGGCCAGGACCCCCCGCGGCTTGCCGCCCGAATAGAGGGGGACGAAGGTAATGGGCGACTCCATGAATTGGTCGCTCATTTGCCCGGCCCATTTCCGGTTCTGGAGCGACCATTGCGCCAGGACGAGGTCCGGCGGCGAAGTCTGGAGCTGCCCGGCCGGATGAACGGACATCATGCCGCCTTCGGGGGAAGGGCGCATCAGGGCGGCCTTGGCCTGAAAGACGCTTTCCACCTTGGCGATCGCGCTTTCCAGTCCGCCGATTTCGAAGTCGCGATTTTCGTTCAGCCCCCGGAGAAGATCGTAAAGGGTCCGGGCTTTTTTTTCCCCCTCCAGCCCGCCCCGCTCCCGCGAGCGCAGGAGGGAGGCGAGGTGGCCGCTGACGAGCGCGGTCACGAAGAACAGGGCCAGCATGAGCGCGTCTTCCAGGTGATGGATGCGCAGGGAGAAGCGCTGGGGCAGGATGAAGAACCACCAGGCCAGGGTGCCGCTGAACGCCAGCATCATGACGGGCCACCGCCCCAGGAAGAGGGCGGAGAGGATCAGGGTGAGAAAGAAAATGGGCGGAACGGAGGGATACCCGATCGTTTTTTCGATCAGGACGCCGACGACCGTGATGACGGCCAGGATGCCCAAAGCCAGCATCCACTCCCGCCAGCCGGCGCGGCTGAAGGGAAACAGCTCATCGACTTTTGAGGGGGACGGGGCCAGCGGGACAAAGGTAATTTCCAGGTCGCCGCTTTTTTCGATCAGCTGGTTTCGGCGGATGCAGTGTTTCCAATACCGCCAGCCGGACGTGAGGGAAGCCTTGCCCAAAATCAGCCGGCTGACATTTTCCTGCCGGGCCAGCCTGAGCAGGGTTTCATTCAGGTCGGGGCCGATGGCGGAAATCACCGTGGCGCCAAACGATCGGGCCAGGTCCAGGTTGGTCGCCACCTGGCGCCGCTCCGGGGGCGTCAGGATGATGCCGCGCTCCACATAGACGGCGAACCATGTCGACAAGGGGCCGGCCGCCTGCTTTGCGACTCGCAATAGCTGTTCGTCTGCCGCGTTCGATCCG
>CAIKKV010000351.1 GCA_903828035.1 uncultured bacterium | reverse complement strand
TTGAGCGACCTGCTCCTGCAGGCGGGCCACCGCGTCACCTGGATCACCCCGCCCCCCTTCCCGGAGCGGCCCGACAAGGCCCGCCTCTACGCCGTCGCCATTCGCCGCGTGGCCGAATCGCGCGGCCTGCCGGTGGCCGACCTGTACAGCCTCTTCGCGGGCGCGGAATCGGGGGGCGCGGCGCTCTTCGATCCGGTCTTTTCCAGCTGCCTCTCGCCGCAGGGCCGGCGGCTGGCCGCGGAGCGGATCGCGGAGCAGATGCGGCGTCCCCCGCCTTCAGGAGAACCTCCCCCTTGAACCCAGACCCCCTCGCCCTGGCCCACCAGCGGCCGGAACTCAGCGCCGTCACCCCGTTCTGGCGAAGCCAGATCGTCGCGATCGCCTCCGCGGCCGTCCTCTTCCTGCTGCTCGGGCTCTGGAAGCCCCTGGCGGCGGGCCGGCTCTTCGTCGCCATCGCCACCGTTCTCTACATCCTCATCTCCTCCTACAAGCTGCTGCTCATCTACTGCTCCGTGCGCCACGACTCCGAAATCCGCATCCCGCCCGCGGAGCTGGACGAGATGGACGAATCGGGCCTGCCGGTCTTCTCCCTCCTGATCCCGCTCTACCACGAATCGGAGTCGGTCGGCTCGCTCGTGCGCTCCCTCTGCCGGCTCGACTACCCGCGCGAGAAGCTGGACATCCAGCTGCTGCTGGAGGAGGACGACAGCCAGACCCGCGACGCCGTGGCGGCGGTCGCCCTGCCGGCCGAGTTCCGCTGCACCGTGGTGCCGGTCTCCCAGCCGCGCACCAAGCCGAAGGCCTGCAACATCGGCCTGGCCTTCGCGAAGGGCGAGTTCCTGGTCATCTACGACGCCGAGGACCAGCCCGAGCCCGACCAGCTCAAGAAGGCCGTGGCCGCCTTCCGGCGGTGCGGGCCGGAAGTCGTCTGCCTGCAGTCCAAGCTGAACTTCTACAATCCCCGGCAGAACGTGCTGACCCGTTTCTTCAGCGCCGAGTATTCGGCCTGGTTCGACCTGTCGCTGCCCGGCCTTGCCAGCCTGCACGCCGTGATCCCGCTCGGGGGCACCTCCAACCACTTCCGCACCGGCCCGCTGCGCGAGCTGCTCGGCTGGGACGCCTACAACGTGGCGGAGGATTGCGATCTCGGCGTCCGGATCTGCCGCCACGGGTGGACGACCCGCATGCTCGACACCACGACCTGGGAAGAGGCGTGCAGCGACTACGGGTTCTGGATCCGGCAGCGGACCCGCTGGTTCAAGGGCTACATGCAGGCCTGGTTTGTGCACACGCGGCAGCCGGTGCGGCTGGTGCGCGAGCTCGGCTTCCGCAACACGCTGCATTTCCTGATGCTGATCGGCGGCATGCTTTTCTGCCTGCTGGCCAACCCCGTCTTCTGGACCTTGACGGCCTGCTGGTTCGTCCGCCAGCTCCAGTCGCTCGACGCCCTGTATCCGCCGCCCGTCTTCCTGATGGGCGCCTTCTGCCTCTTCCTCGGCAACTTCGCCTTCGTCTACGCCGGCGCCCTCGGCTGCTACCGGCGCCGCTACTTCGACCTCGTCAAGTTCGCCCTGCTCATGCCGCCCTACTGGTTCTTCATGAGCATCGCCGCCTGGCGCGCCCTGGGCCAGCTCATCACCAACCCCTTCAAATGGGAGAAGACCCGCCATGGCCTCACCGGCAAGAAAACTTAGCCTCCTGCTGCTGGCGGCCGCCGGGCTGGCCGCCATTGCCGGGCTCGCCCTCGTCGCCGCCGACTCCGTGCCGCTGGCGCCGGACTCCCTCGTCCGGGAGGCGCTCTGCCGCCGCATGATCCAGGGCACCACCGAAGGCCGCCAGGGCCTCGTCAGCTCCGTCTGGTTCGCCCCCCTGCCCACCGTGGCCCGGCTGCCGCTGGTCTACCTGCTGCCCGATTCGCTGATCGGCCTGCCCTCGCGCCTCGTGAGCCTCTTCTTCGGGCTCGCCGCGCTGGCCGTGCTCGGGCGCACCGCCTGGCGCTGGGCCGGCCTCCCCGTCGCCGCGCTGGCCACCCTCGGCCTGGCCGCCCAGCCCGCCTTCCTCACCGCCTGCCTGGACGGGGGCGACGCCACCACCCTCGCCTGCTTCGCCCTGCTGGGCGCGGCGTCCTGGTCCCGCTGGGTGCTGGAGGACCGCCTCACCCACCTCAGCCTGGTGAGCCTCTCGGCGGCCCTGCTGTGCCTCACCCGCTTTGAGCTGGCGCCCTGGACGGCCGCCGTCTTTGCCTTCGCGCTCCTGCATGAGTATGCCGCCCCGCGCCTGCCGGGCCAGCGCCAGGCCATCCTGATCCTGGGCGTCCTGCCCTGGGCCTACGGCATCAGCCTCTGGGTCATGGGCAACTGGCTGATCATGGGCGACGCGTTCTACTTCCTCCGCGGCCTCTCCCACCTGGCCCGCGCGGCCAACCCGCCCTTTCCGTCACCCGCCTTTCCCGCCGCGGATCCGGCCTGGTGGATGCCGCTCGCCTTCCCGGTCCTGCTGCTCGCGGCCGCCCTGCCGCGGCGGGAATCCGCCGGCGTCTCGCTGGCCCTGCTGACGCTGGCGGCCGCCGCCCTCGCCGCCCTGCTCGACGCCCTCGGCTGCCTGTGGGACGCGCCGGCCCTCCTGCTGCTCCTCCCGGCGCTCGGCGCCGTGTGCCTGGCCCGCCTCGCCGCCCTGATTCCCCGGCGGCGGCCCGCCGCACGGCCGGCCCTCGCCGAAGCGGGCCTCCTGATTCCGCTGCTGCTCCTCGGCCTGCGGCCCGCCGCCTGGAACCCCCAGGCGGCGGGGCCGGCGCCGCTCCGCGAGGACGGCCGCGAGATGCTGACCGAGATCAAGGCCGTCATCGGCGGCCAGACGCCCTTCGGCACCGTCTACGTGTGCGGCTACGAGTCCTTCCCCCTGCTCGACGGCAATGCCGACCCCACCCTGCTGCGGGAGCTGGACTTCGACTTCAGCCGCGCCCGCCGCGAGTACGAGGGGCGGACGCTGTTCCTGCTCATTCCCAAGCCGGAAGGCCGCGGCGCCACCGAAAGCATTCACCGGAAGTTCCCCGGCATCTACACCGCGGGCTTCGCCAACACGTTATACACCGGCGATTGGGGCCGGTGGCGCCTGTTCGAACTCGTGGATAAACCCCGGGAGGAAGACCTATGACCCGTATCGCCTTTCGCATTTTCATGTATGTGATGCTCGCCGGCTTTCTGATCGCCTCCCTGGTCCGCAATCAGCAGACCTTCCGCCGGCTCCAGCGGGACAACCGGCAGCTTTCCCTGGCGGCTTCCGCCCTGGAGGAAAAGGCTCAGGCGGCGGCCACAAGCCAGGCGGCGCTCCGGCGGGAGCGGGACGCGCTGGCCGCGCAGCTCGGCGCGGCCACCAACGCCTCCTCCCTCCTGGCCGCCGCGAACGGCAGCTCCCAATCCCTGCAGCATGAGAAGCTGCGCGCGGAAATCGCCCGCCTCTCGGAGGACAACGTGCGCCAGGACACCAAGCTCGTCGCGCTGCGCGCCCAGCTGCAGGGCCTGCACGCGCTGAAGCTCAAAACCGACACCGCGCTGCAGGACCTCCAGTCCGCCTGCGCCGCCGCCAGCAACGACGTCGTCCGCCTGCGCGCGGCCGATTCGGATAAAAGCGCGAGATTGGCGACCCGGGAACAGGAGCTGGCCAACACCCGGAGCGAGTTGAACACGGCGAAGACGAAGGTCGCGGAGCTGGCCTCGGCCAGGGAGGAGGCCGACAAGACACTCCAGGCGCTCCAGGCGAAATCGGGCGCGGACCAGGCCGAGCTGGCGGCCCTGCGCGGCCGCCTCGCCGAAACACCCGCCAAAAAAGGCCCGTGACCATACTGTACCCAAAACAGATTTTTCTGGCGCTCGAGCCCCTGGCCGGCGTCCTGGCGGCCGGCGGCTCCGAAGGCTGCCCACGCCCGAGACCGGGGGCGTCTACCAGGTCAATCCCGGGCTGGCCAATCCCGGCAAGCAGGCCATGTCCATCACCTCCACCAACCCCC
>CAIKKV010000350.1 GCA_903828035.1 uncultured bacterium | reverse complement strand
CCATGCCCGCCTCCGAAGTCGTGCTAGCCCTGAACGGCACCCCCAAAGCGGTCATCGTGGTGGAGCGGGCGCCGGAAAGCACCAACACCCTCGCGGCTTATTTGGAGAAAGTGCGCAAGCCCGCCGAAGCCCTCCAGCTCTACATCAACAAAATGAGCGGCGCCGAGCTGCCGATCCTTTCTGAGGGCGATCCGATTGCGGATCCGTCCGCGTGCCTCGTCTATCTCGGCCACACCAAGGCGGCGGCCAAGGCCGGCATCGCGATTCCCGCCGGCTTCAATCCCGCCATCCGGCCCGAGGCCTTCGAGGAAGAGGGATACGTGCTGCGCACCGAAGGCCGAAACCTGTTCGTGGGCGGAAACGCCGACGGCGACTACCAGGGCACCGTCTACGCGGTTTACGCCCTGCTCGAAAAACTCGGCTGCCGCTGGTACTTCCCGGGCGAATGGGGCGAAGTGGTGCCCGAGCTCAAAAGCATCACGGTTCCGGCGCTCAACCTCACCATCAAGCCCGACTTCCCCGCCCGCAGCCTCTGGCTCTCCGGCTGGATTCCGATCACCCCCGCCGAACGCAAAACCTACGCCCAGTGGCAGACGAAGGTGGGCTTCACGCAGGGCTACTTCTACCCCGGCGTCGGCGACGGCACCCTCGCCGCGCTGCTTCCGGCGAACACCTACTTCACGAACCACCCGGAATACTACGCGATGAACGAGTCGGGCGTCCGCTGGGCGAACAAACTGCCCAATGGCAAATACTATGACTACTTCACCACGCTCTGCCTTTCCAATCCCGATGTATACAGCCAGAGCGTTGAAAACCTGAGGCTGGCCTTCGCCGGGAAAATGAAACTCAACAACGCGTCCGCCCGGGGCGTGGGCATCAGCCCGCCCGATGGCGTCCCCTACTGCTACTGCCCGGAATGCAAAAAGAAGAGTCTGAACTTCAAATACCCGACCTATGTCCACCGCACCTCGCAGAGCGAGGAGTTCTTCGGATTCGCCGCGAGGCTGGCGCGCGAGTTCCCGGACAAGTGGATCTCGACCATGGCGTATGCCCTTCGCGAGTTCCCGCCCCAGGGGGTCGACCTCGCGGGCAACATGATGGTCATGTACGCCCCGATCGCCAACGACATCCTGCATCCGCACACGTCGAAGCTGTGGCGCCATCCGGAGTTCATCAGCATGCTCAGGCAGTTCCGCCGCCAGACCCCGCACATCATCCTGTACGACTACAACCCGGGCTTTCTCAGCGGCATGTTCGTGCCCGAGCGCGACGCCGAGAATATGGCCGTCAACGCCCCGCTCTACAAGGAGATCGGCATCAAGGGCTTCAACCGCGAGGGGCGCAAGGCCTTCATGCAGACCTGGCTGAGCTATTACGTGAACTCCAAGCTGATGTGGGACGCGCATGCCGACGTGGAAGCCATCAAGAAGGACTTCTACACGACCTTCTTCGGGCCGGCGGCGGGCCCCCACGTGCAGGCCTGGTGGGATGCCTGCGCCAAGCGGCTGGTCGACTCGGACCTGCAGGCGCATGAGGACTTCGTCGTCAACCACCTCTACGACCTGCCGTTCGTCAACGGGCTGCAAACGCATGTGGCGGCCGCCCTGGCCGCCCCGGCCACCCCGGTCCAGAAGCAGCGCCTCGAGGCCTTTGCCCTCATCGCCGATCACCTGCTGGCCTACGCCAAGATGAATGACGCCGAAAAGCGGATGGACTACGCGGCCGCCGCCGCCGCCGCCCGGCGGACGACCGAGGACAAGGTCAAGCTGAACGCGATCTATCCCTTCTTCATCTCCGTGGACCGCCTGGGCGCGGCGAGCCGGCCGCGCACCTACTTCGGGGAAGGCCGCGCGGTCAAGTACGACCAGCTGCTGGCGATGTGCAACGGCACGACCGGCACCCTGGCGGCCACCCTGCCCATGGACATGAAGTTCGCGCGGGACCGGTTCAACGAGGGCCTCCCCATGGAATGGTACGCGCCGGCGTTCGACGATTCGGCCTGGGGCACGCACAGCACCTACCTGCTCTGGGACCAGCAGGAGCCCTTCGAGGACGCGGCCGGCCACGACTGGGACGGGTACGGCTGGTACAGGGGCACGTTCAGCCTGGACGCCTCGCTGGCCGGCAAGCCCCTCCGCTTCTGGTGCGGCGGCCTCTCCAACGAAGGCTGGGTCTGGATCAACGGGAAATACGCCGGCCACAAGAGCCACGCCCTGTGGTGGATGCATCCGCACGACTTCGAGCTGGACGTGAGCGCGCTGGTGAAACCCGGCCAGGTCAACACCATCGCGATCCGCGTGCTGAGCGACTCCGAGCTGGGCGGCGTCTACCGCCGCGGCTTCTTCTACACACCCAAGGACGCCAAGCCATGAGTTTCTGGTCCCTCGTACTGATCGCCATAGCGCTTTCACTGGATGCGTTCGCCATCGCCGTCGCAAGCGGCATGGCCATCCGCAACCTGAAGCTGCACCACGCGCTGAAAATCGCGTTCGCCTTCGGCCTGTTCCAGGCCATCATGCCGGTGATCGGAGGACTGACCGGCATCGGCCTGCGGCAGTACATCACCACCTACGACCACTGGGTGATCTTTATGATCCTGACCCTTCTCGGGCTCAAGATGATCTACGAATCGTTCAAGCTGAAAGAGGTTGAAGAGGAAAAGGATCCGCTGAACAGCTCCGTGCTCCTGATCCTGGCCATCGCCACCAGCCTGGACGCCCTCGCAGTGGGCGTCACGCTGGGGCTGGGCCACATGGCGATCATGGGCCCCGCGATCCTGATCGGGGTGATCACCTTCGCCATCTCCCTGGCGGGAGTCTACATCGGCCGCCATTCCCGGCACGTCAACGAGCGCGTCATGGAAGTGATCGCCGGGCTGGCCCTGATCGGAATCGGGATCAAGATTCTCCTGCAGCACCTGCTGGCGTGACGGGAGCGGGCTTCTTCTTCCGCCGGGCCGGCCGCTTCTTGCGCTCAAAGAGGTCCATCTGCCGCTCCACGGTCAGCAGGCCGTAGGCCTTGAGAATCCGGACCGTCTGCAGCACATCCGACTTTTCGTAATTCTTGTTCACATCGATCATCGACACCAGCTCCTGGAGGAGCGTGGGGAACGGCAGCACGCCGTCCACGCCGCGGTCCTTCAGCACGTCGAGGGCCCGGTCCCGCAGCTCGGGCGTGGCGGGCAGCTGCGGCAGGCACAGCACTTTCGCCACCCCGGCCGCCCCGAACCGCCGCTCCGCCAGCCGCACGACGTCGGCCTCGGCGAACCGGAGGATGTCGGGCGCCTGCTCGAACGTATTGGCCGAAAAACGCTCCGTGTGCCAGCCGCGCACCCCCACGACGGCCCGGGCCACCCCCGACAGGTCCGCGCCCGTCCAGACGATCCGGTCGGGCAGCCGCTGCTCCGCCAGATTGGGGCGGCAGATGATCAGGTCGATCTCCTCCATCGCCGTCTTGGCGCGGCCGGGCACCTGGTACTTGCGGGGCTGCATGACAAAAAAACCGTGGAACTCGAAATATTCCCGGACAATCCATTCATCGACGGCAGCCATGCGTTGTACCCTTTCCAGAAAAAATCAGCCCATCCGACACCCGGCAGCCAGGCGGCTGCCGCGGAGGAAATCAGAACCGCTCATGCTCTTCTTCCCGGCCGGCTGCACCTCCAGCAGCCGCAGCGCCCCTTCCCCGCAGGCCACGAGCAGCCCCTCGCCCGAGGCGCCCAGCACCTCGCCCGGCGCGCCCGGCCCCGCCTCCTCGCGGACTTTCAACACCCGCATGGCGTTCCCGGATCCGGCCGGCGCTTCGCACGAGCAGCAGGGCCACGGATTGAAGGCCCGCACCCGCCGCGCCAGCTCCGCGGCCGGAAGACGCCAGTCCAGGACGCCGTCCGCCTTGCTCAATTTCGGGGCCAGGGTCGCCAGCCGGCTATCCTGCGCCTCCCCTTGGAGCGTTCCGCTCCGCAGCCCCTCCACCGTCGGCGGAAGCACCCGCCCGCCGGCCATTCCCAGCTTCGTCAGCAGGGAGCCGCCGGTGTCTTCCGGCTCGATCGGCACCTCGAGCGTCAGCAGCATGTCGCCCGTATCGAGCCCCTCGTTCATGCGCATGGTGGTGACGCCGGTCACGGTCTCGCCGCGCACAATGGCCCACTGGGCCGGGGCGGCGCCGCGGTAGCGGGGCAGCAGCGAGGCATGCACATTGAGGCAGCCCAGGGGCGCCAGCTCCAGGATTCCCCTTCTCATGATCTGCCCGAAGGCCATGACCACCACGATGTCCGGCTTCAACGCCGCCAGCTCCGCCACCACCTCGGGCTGGTTCACCTTCGGCGGCGTGAGAACCGGGAGCCCCATCTGAAGGGCATGCGCCTTGACCGCGCAGGGGTGGAGATGCAGCCCCCGCCCCTGGGGGCGGTCGGGCTGCGCCACCACGGCAACCACCTCCACGCCCGGCATGGCCGCCAGGGCGTCGAGGGCCGGGCAGGCGCACTCGGGAGAGCCCATGAAAATGGCTCTCACGAGCCACCCCTCAGGCGGGAAAAGGCATCGCGCGAGGCGCGCTCGATCTCGGCGTGCAGATTGACTCCCCGGGAATCGATGCTGACCAGCGCCGGGAACTCGCGCACCTCCAGCTCCCAAAGCGCCTCAGCCTGGCCGAACTCCTTCAGGAAATGGACGCCGCGGACCTGCTGGATGCAGGCCGCCAGCACCTGGGCGGCGCCGCCCACCGCCTCCAGGTAGACCGCCCCGCATTCGGCGCAGGCCAGGGCCGTGCCAGGCCCCATGCCGCCCTTGCCGATCACCACCCTCACGCCCAGCGTGCGGATGATCCGCGCCATGTAGGGCTCCTCGCGGATGGAGGTGGTGGGCCCCGCGGCCGCGACGCGCCAGCCGCCTTTCGCCTCCACCATCACCGGCCCGCAATGATAAATCGCCGCGCCGGCCAGCGGCACGGGCGACGAGCCGCCTTCGAACAGGTGCTTGTGAAGGCGGTCGCGGCCCGTGTAGATCAGCCCGGAAATCGAAACGGTGTCCCCCGCGCGCAGGGAGGCCAGCCGGCCGGACTCGAATGGGGCTTGAAGAGGTTTTATTTTCATGCCAGCCACCGGATGATGGAACCGTCGGGCCGCGCGGTGAACCCCTGCCGCCGGCAGGCCCAGCACATGTAGGCGACGGAAACGAAGAAGGAGGCGGGAAGGCGGGCCAGCGTCCCGATTTTGATCCCCATCACCGTGCCCTTTCCGCCGAAGCCCATGGGCCCGATTCCCAGCGCCAGCGCCTCGCGCTCGAGGCGCTCCTCCAGCGCGGCCAGGGCGGGAACGGGGGAGCGGTCGTCCAGGGGACGCAGGAACTGCCGCTTCGCCTCGAGCATGCCGCCGGAGCGGTCGCCCCCGACGCAGACGCCCAGCAAGCCCGGGGCGCAGCCTTTTCCCTGCGCCCGCACGAGGGCGTCCAGGACGCACCGGCGGACGCCTTCCAGGTCGCGCCCGGCTCCCACCGACTCATCCGGCAGGCTGTATTGGGCGCCCATGTTCTCGCTGCCCCCGCCCTTGAGGATGAGTCGCGCCTCCACGCTCCGGATGGACGCCTGCTCCAGGTGAAGGGAAGGCAGGCCGGGCGCCAGGTTGTCGGTGAACGCGGAGCCGGTGATGGAATCGACGGCATTCTGCCGCAGCCAGCCGCGGCGGGTGGCCGTGGCGACGGCCGCGCGGACGGCCTTCTCCAGGATGGACTGGTCGAACGCCCGCGGGGTGCGGATGAAAAACAAGGGGGTTCCCGTGTCCTGGCATAGGGGCTGGTTGCGGGAGCGGGCCAGCGCCACATTTTCCAGGAGCGTATCGAACACCCAGACCGCCCGGCTGCCCGGCTCCTCGGCCTTGCGCAACGTGCGCAGCCGGCCCTCCACATCGGCCGGCAGGTCGGTGGAGGCCCGCCGGATCAGCTCAAGAAAGGAATCGGTCCAGAATGTGGCTGGCTTCATATCCTCCCTTTTATCACGTCCCCGCCCGCGGAGCAAGCCCGCGTCATGCCGGAACGATGAATACGGATGTCGGTTGCGTGACGCGGGTTGCGGCGTTTCGGCCATGGCCTGGCGCGCGCTTTGGCGCCCTGAGGGGCTCAGGCTGGAGGCGCCGGGACCATTATTCCACGTCGCCTCGCCTTCGCCCCTCATCATCGCCAAATCGCATCGCCATTGCCGCGGCTGATCGAAACGCCGCAACCCCATAGCCATCGCGCGCCCGCGGCTCTGCCGAGCACGCATGGGCGGCGCGCGAGTTGGTCCCCACATGGTGCCCGATGGCTGCACTTGCGAGGAAATGATGAGCGTTTGGACAGTCTCTTCGGCGGGCTTTTGCGGAAGCCATCTCGCGCGCCGCCCGAGCGAACGTCAGTGAGCAGGGCGCGCGATGGCTACGGGGGTATGCCGTTTCGATCAGCAACGGGATACCGAGCCGATTTTGCGATGATGGCGATGACCGGCGCGGCGAGGTGGACTTAATGTCCCCGAAGCCACGCCGGGTGGCGCCAGCGCGCAAAAGCGGCCGGCAGCCCGTTGCCGAAACGGCACACCCCGCATCACGCAACCCGCCCGGCAAGAGGAGTGTCGCCTTGACCAAGGGGAGGCCCTACTTTATTGTGCCGCTTGCATCATAAGGACTCCCATGCACATCATAACCACCCAGTACGCCGCCCCGAAAGAGGCCTACGACCGCATTGCCGCTTTCGCCGCCACCCGCCCCTCCCTGCCGGCCCTGGCCGAGTTCCTCAAAACCGGGTTCGGCCTTGAACTGACCCTGGATGCCGACATCCTGGATGGCTATGCGAAGGACAGCTCCAATCTCCCCGCCCAGGCCGAGGCCCTCGCCCGCCCCGCCACCACGCGGGAGTGCGCCCTGATCCTGCACGCCTGCGCCAAGGCCGCGATTCCCGTCACCCTCTCCGCCGGCCGCTCGAACCTGACCGGCAGCGCCACGGCCCAGGGCGGCGTAATCCTCTCCCTATCCACCCTGCTGACCCCGGAGCCCCTTGTCGACGAAGCCGCCCGGACCGTCCGGGCCCCCGCGGGCCCGATTCTCGAAGACCTGCGCAACCGCGTGCTGGCCGCCACGGAGCGCCGCCTGTTCTTCGCCGTCGACCCCACCAGCCGGGCCGATGCGACGCTCGGCGGCTGCATCGCCTGCAACGCCTCGGGCTTCATCCCCGGCGAAGCCGGCGCCATGCGGCGCTGGATCCGCTCGCTGGCCTTCCTCACCCCCGACGGCTTCCTGGTTGAAGCCACACGCGGGCAGTTCATCTCGCAGGACGGCCAGTTCGAATTGCGGCGCCCAGACGCCCCTGCCGTTCACATTCCCGTGCCCCGCTACGCGCGGCCCTCCATCAAAAACGCCAGCGGCCCCTGGTCGGAAACCCATGGAGTCATGGACTTCCTGGACCTGATCATCGGCTCGGAAGGGATCTTCGGCGTCGTGACGGAAGCGACCCTGCAGCTGGAGCCGTCGCCCAGGGACCGGCTGGACCTCTTTCTTTCGCTGCCCTCGGAAGCCTCCGCCCTCGCCCTGCGAACCGCCCTGGCGGAGAAGGCGCCGGGCGGGCTGGCGGGGCTCAGCGCCCT
>CAIKKV010000349.1 GCA_903828035.1 uncultured bacterium | reverse complement strand
TTCCACAGCCCATCCAAGTCGTGGTGGATGACGTCGGCTGGTGGAGCGGCGAAGATGGAAGCGCTCGCGGGGAGCCCTTCCGCACCGCCATGCCCCGCCCCCACGCCGTCGCGGACTACCAGGCGCTCATCGACCTCGGCCGCCGCACCGGAACCCGCCCCCTCGCCGCGTTCATGCTCGGCGAGTGGGACCGCTGGAACTGGCTCCGCGCCCTCCCCTCCGCCACCTGGCAGGGCGCCGCCTGGGACAACGCCCGCTGGAGCGGGCCGTGGCTCGACGAGGCCGCCGACCTTCTGCGCCGCGAAGCCGCCCATGTCGAATTGGCCCTGCACGGCCTCTGCCATGAGTTCTGGCACTGGGACGGCCCCCTCAAGGGCGCTTGCTCCCGCGCCGAATGGTTCACCAAGGAAAGCGCCATGCGCCCGCGCGACGAGGTCCTCCGCCATCTCGACCTCTACTACAAACTCTGGGACGCCCACCAGCTCGGCCCCCACCCGCGCACCTTTGTGCCCTGCGCGTTTCTCTACCGCACCGGCCTGGGCCCCGACGGAATGGGGCCCCTCCTCTCCCGCGCCGGCATCTCAGCCATCTCCACGCCGTTCAACCGGCTGGGCCGCGATTCGTCCCCGCCCCGGGCGCCCTTCTTTTACGATGACTCCATGCTTATGCTGGATCGCAGTCAAAACGATATTCCGTGGCGGCAGGTCGGCCCCTCGGCGGATTACACGATTCGCGGGCCCACGCTGGGGCTGCACTGGCCCCAGCTCCTGCATGAGGATCCCGCGCGCAATGGCGAGGCCGTTGATGAATGGGTCCGCCTCCTGCAGCGCGCGGGCGATCAGCCGGCCTTCATGCTGGCGCCGGACAGCCAAAGATACATCGAACAAGTGCTGCATCACGCCGTCACCACGATCGCGTGTTCCGGCGCTTCCGTGACGCTGGATGCCCGGGCTTACTTCGCCCTGCCGGGCCGGGGAAAACAGACAACGGTGTTTCTGAAACGGGCGGATGTTTCCGGGCCGAAGGGGATTTCCCCTGTCTCGCTCACCGAGTCGGAGCCCGTGCGGACGATCACGCCGATCATCGGCTCACCCTGAGGGTTCGCCCCGCCCGGACATTTATTTATCAACGCTTGTCTGAAACCTCGTCCGTGTGGCGGACAATCCGGCCCTCGATCAGGTAGATCAGGTCCTCGGCAATATTCGTGGCGTGATCCCCGATCCGCTCGAGATGGCGCGCAATGCTCATGACCTGCAGCAGCGAATCGAACTGCGCGGGGTTCTGCGTGATCGCCGCCTTGACCTTCTGCACGATCTCGCGATTCAGGTCGTCAATCTCGCGGTCCTTCAGGCACACCTCGCGCGCCTCCGACTCGGACAAGTTCACAAAGGCATCCAGCACCCGCTTCAGCAGCTGACGGGTGAGGTCCGCCATCTCGCCCAGCCGGAACGGAATGTCGGGCAGCGGCTGGCTGCCGCTCTGCAGGCTCCGCTCGGCGATGTGCACGGCGAGATCGCCAATCCGCTCCAGGTCCTGGTTGATCTTCAGCACCGCGATGATGTACCGCAGGTCGGCGGCCACGGGCTGGTACAGGGCCAGGATCTTGAGGCAGTCCTCCTCCACGTCCACTTCCATGGCGTTGGTCAGCCGCTCCCGGTCGATCACGTCCTTCGCCAGCTCGGGATTCCGCTCCTCCACGGCGCGCACCGCGGCGCGAAGGTCGGTCTCCACCTCGGCGCTCAGGGCCAGGATCAGCTTCTTCAGTTTATCGATCTCGCGCTGCAAGTGCATGGTCTCGCTCCTTCCCTCTCAGCCGTACCGTCCGGTGATGTAGTCTTCGGTCCGGCGGTCGCCGGGTTTGGTAAACAGGGCCAGGGTCTCCCCGGCCTCGATCATCTCGCCCAGCAGCATGAACGCCGAGCGGTCCGAAATGCGCGACGCCTGCTGCATGTTGTGGGTGACAATCACAATGGTATACGCCGAGCGCAGCTCCAGCATCAGCTCTTCGATTTTGGCCGTCGAGATCGGATCGAGGGCCGAGCAGGGCTCGTCCATCAGGATCACGTCCGGCTCAACGGCCAGCACCCTCGCCACGCACAGCCGCTGCTGCTGGTCCAGCGGAAGCGCCATCGCCGGCGCGTTCAGCTTGTCCTTCACCTGCTCCCAGAGCGAGGCGCCCCGCAGGCTGCGCTCCACCACCTCCGCCTGCGCCCGCGAATCCGTCCGCCCCTCCACGCGCAGCCCGAAGGCCACGTTTTCCCGGATCGTCAGCGGAAACGGATTCGGCCTCTGGAAAACCATGCCCACCTTCTTGCGCAGGGCGCACACGTCCACGCCCCGGCCGTAGATGTCGGAGCCTTCCAGCTCCACCGTGCCCGTGATGCGGCAGCCGGGAACCAGATCGTTCATGCGGTTCAACGTCCGCAGCAGCGTGGACTTCCCGCAGCCGGAGGGCCCGATCAGGGCCGTGATCCGGCGCGACTCGATCGGCAGCGTCACGCTCTTCAGGGCCTGGAAAGCCCCGTAGTGCAAGTTCAAGTCGCGGATGGACATGGCCGGGCTTGCCGTCATCCGAACCTCCCGCTCACATAGTCGTTGGTCCGCGAGTCACGCGGCGCCGTGAACAGCCGATCGGTGGGCGCGATTTCCACCACTTCGCCGGACAGGAAAAAGACGGTCGAATCGGCCACTCGCGCGGCCTGCTTGGTGTTGTTGGTCACCAGCACGATCGTATAGACGCTCTTCAGCGCCGTCAAGGCCTCCTCGATGCGGGAGGTTGAAATAGGATCCAGCCCCGAGCAGGGCTCGTCCAGCAGGATCACCTCCGGCTCCATGGCCAGCACGCGCGCCAGGCAGAGCCGCTGCTGCTGCCCGCCCGAGAGGCGCAGGCCGGACATGTCCAGGCGATCCTTGACTTCCTCCCACAGGAACGCCGCCTTGAGGCTGCGCTCCACGGCCTCCTCCAGCGTTCCCCGGCGGCGCTGCCCGGCCAGGCGGAGGCCATAGGTCACATTGTCGAAGATGCTCATGGGCAGCGGAACCGGCAGCGCAAACAACATCCCCACCCGCTTGCGCAGCTTCACCACATCGCACGTGGGCCCGTAGATATCCACGCCGTCCAGCAGCACCTCGCCGCGCGTGGCGCAGTCGGGATCGAGATCGTTCAGGCGGTTCAGCGAGCGCAGGAACGCCGTCTTTCCCGAGCCGGCCGGGCCGATGACTCCCAGGATGTGGCGGGCCGGCACCTCGAGGTCGATCCCCCTCAGCGCCTGGTGCTTGCCGAACAGCACCTCCAGCTTGACCGCCTTGATCTTGATGTCGCTCACGCCGACCTCCCCGCGATGAACCGGTGCATCATCCAGTAGGAGACCGAATTGACGATCAGGATGGAGAGGACCAGCACGGCGGCCGTGCCATAGGCGTTTTCGGTGGAGATGCCCTCGCGCGCCAGGATGTAGAAATGCACCGCCATCGTGCGGACCGAATCGAAGGCCGAATGCGGCAGCCGGAGCGAGGCGCCCGCGGTGAAGATCACCGCGGCGGTCTCCCCGATGCACCGGCCCACGCTCAGCATGACGCCGGTGACGATGCCCGGCAAGGCGTTCGGGAGCACGGCCTTCCACACCGTTTCCCACCGCGTCGCGCCCAGGGAGTAGCTGACCTCCCGGTAGCTTCGGGGAACGGCCTTGATGGCCTCCTCCGCCGTCCGGATGATCGTGGGGAGCACCATGATCGAAAGGGTGAGCGCGCCCGACAGGATACACCAGCCCATGTGAAGGATCGTGACGAAGAAGATATAGCCGAACAGGCCGAAGATGATCGACGGAATGCCGGCCAGGCAGTCCGTTCCGAAGCGGATGGCGCGGGTCACCGGACCGGGCCGCGTGTATTCGGTCAGGTAGACGGCGGTTCCCACGCCGAGCGGAAGGGCGATCGCGATGGCCGCCACGGGCAGGATCAGCGTGCCCACCAGGGTCGGGAAGATGCCGCCCGACTTCCCCATCTCGCGGGGGCTGTCCGCCAGGAAGCTCCAGTTGAGAACGGGCAGCCCCTTGCTCAGGACAAACACGATCACGAAGACGAGCACGGCGAGCGTCAGCAGCGTGGCCCCGCCGAGAACGGCCACGGCCAGCACCTGGGCGGCTTTGGGGTTGAGCCTCACGCCTTCACCTCACGCTTTTTCATGGCCGCCATGGCGAGCCCGTTCAGCGCCATGATGCTGATGAAGAGCACCACGCCGGTGGCAAACAGCGCCTGGCGGTGCATGCCGGTGGCGGAGCCCATCTCCTGGGCGATATTGGCCGTCATGGTGCGGACCGATTCCAGCGGGCTGCGGGGATTGGCGACCGCATTGCCGGCCACCATGATGACGGCCATGGTCTCCCCCACGGCCCGGCCCATGCCCAGGATAATGCCGGCCACGATTCCGGAGCGCGCGGCCTTCAGCACCACCATGTGCACGCTTTGCCACCGCGTGGCCCCCAGCGCCAGGGCGCCTTCGCGATACGAACGCGGCACGCTGGCGATCGCATCCGACGAAATGCTGATAATCGTCGGCAGGATCATGATCCCCAGGATCAGGGAGGCGGCCAGCAGGGACAGCCCGGGGCCGCCCAGGTGATTGCGGATCAGCGGCGCCACCACCATGACGCCGATGAACCCGAAGACCACCGAGGGAATGCCCGCGAGCAGCTCGATCATCGGCTTGACGATCCGGCGAACCGGCGCCGGAACGAACTCGTTGAGGAAGATGGCGCCGGCAATTCCCAGGGGAGCGCCCACCAGCATGGCCCCCAGCGTCACCCAGAAAGAGGCCACGATCATGGGTAAAATTCCGAAGTGCCCCTCATGCGGGCGCCAATCCGATGACAGCAGGAAATCCTTCAGCCCGAGGCGGAAGATAAAGGGGGCGCCTTCCTTGAATATGAAGACGGCAATCAGCAGGAGGCTCGCGAGGGCCGAAAAGGCCAGCCCGCGCAGGATCCACTCCGCCGCTTTTTCCCCGGTTCCCTTCATCTTATTTCGCCGGCAGCAGGCCGTTCCTCCGGATGGTGTCCTGGCCAAGGGAAGAAAGCACGTAGGCCACGAAATCCGCCGCGACCCCGGACGCATTCGCCTGTGTCAGCAGGTAGATCGGCCGCACCAGCTTGTACTGGCCCGCCAGGATCGCCTCGTCGGAGCAGACGCCCCCGTCCACCGTCACGGCGCGCACCTTGTCGTTCAACAGGCCCAGGGACAGGTAGCCGATCGAGTCCCGGTCATTGGCCACCGTTTCGCGGATCGTGCCATTGGAGTCCTGCACCAGCGACTCCTTGAGCAGCGAAATGCCGCCGATGATGTCCTCAAAGGAGGAGCGGGTCCCCGATCC
>CAIKKV010000348.1 GCA_903828035.1 uncultured bacterium | reverse complement strand
GTCCAGGCCACCAAGGGCTTGGCCGAAATCAAGGCCTACGCTGATATCGCCAAGGGTGGTACCGTGCGCGATGCCACCAAGACGGTGACAATTTCCGTCGCTCACGTGGAGTATCAGTCCGACAAGCGCCACTACGCGCACGTCGACTGCCCCGGCCACGCTGACTTCGTGAAGAACATGATTACGGGCGCGGCGCAGATGGACGGCGCCATCCTCGTGGTGAGCGCGGCCGACGGGCCGATGCCCCAGACCCGCGAGCACATCCTGCTGGCCTACCAGGTGGGCGTGCCCCGGATCGTGGTGTTCATGAACAAGATCGACCTGGTGGACGATGCCGAACTGCTCGACCTGGTGGAGATGGAGGTCCGCGAGCTGCTGACCAAGTACAAATTCCCGGGCGACGAGGCTCCGATCATCCGCGGCTGCTCCCTGCCGGCGGCGAACGCGACGTCGATCGACGACCCCGCCTGCAAGCCGATCACCGAGCTCATGAACGCCCTCGACACGTACATCCCGGAGCCGGTCCGCATTCTCGACCAGGCGTTCCTGATGCCGATCGAAGACGTGTTCTCGATTGAAGGACGCGGCACGGTGGTGACGGGTCGCGTGGAGCGCGGCATTGTCAAGGTCGGCGAGGAAGTGGCGATCGTGGGCATCAAGCCGACGGTCAAGACGATCGCGACCGGCGTCGAGATGTTCCGCAAGCTGCTGGACCAGGGCCAGGCGGGCGACAACATCGGCGTTCTGTTGCGCAGCATGAAGAAGGAAGACGTGGAGCGCGGCCAGGTGCTGGCGAAGCCCGGCTCGATCACGCCGCACACGACCTTCAAGGCCGAAGTGTACGTGCTGAGCAAGGAAGAGGGCGGCCGTCACACCCCGTTCTTCAAGGGGTACCGTCCGCAGTTCTACTTCCGCACGACGGACGTGACGGGCGACGTGAGCCTGCCCGAGGGTGTGGAGATGGTGAAGCCGGGCGATAACATCTCGATCGAGGTGAAGCTGATCGTGCCGGTGGCCATGGAGAAGGCGATGCGCTTCGCCATCCGTGAAGGCGGCCGTACGGTCGGCGCCGGCACGGTGGCCGAAGTGATTGCCTAACGAAAACGCAAGGGCGATCCCGGGAGGCGGGTGGAACGGCCCGCCCCGGGATGAACCGAAAGAACGGATATGCCGCGCGACTTAGTGGTAATGGCGTGCACCGAGTGCAAACGCCGCAATTATACGACGACGAAAAACAAGCGCACGACGCCTGACCGGCTCGAGCTGAAGAAGTACTGCCGCGCCGAGCGGAAGCACACGCTTCACCGCGAAGTCAAGTAGGGTTTCATGCGGGAATCGCACGTTACAGGTCAGTAGCTCAATTGGCAGAGCACCGGTCTCCAAAACCGGTTGTTGGGGGTTCAATTCCCTCCTGACCTGCCAATTTTCAAAGGCCGGCGAAAGTCGGCTGGAAGGGGCCATCCGGGGATGAAGGAAACTCTCAAGCTGTGGGTGGGTAAAATCTCTGGATTCGCGGGCGAGGTCAAGGTCGAGATGATCAAGTCGACCTGGCCCACCCGGTCCGAACTGGTCGAATCGACGGTTGTGGTGGTCTTCACGGTGGCCATGCTGAGTCTCTTCGTGGGGCTTAGCGATGCGGTCATCATCAATCTGGTCCGGCTTCTCCTTCGCTAGGCGGTGCAAGTGATGAACAAGGAATGGTACGTGTTACAGGCGTTGACGGGCCAGGAGGCCAAGGCCAGGGACAGCATCCTGAAGCGTCTCCAGCCTGAAGAGATGACCGACTTTATCGACGAGGTTCTGATCCCCGTCGAGAAGGTGACGGAAGTCAAGAAGGGCGTCAAGCGGACCATCAATCGCAAGTTTTTTCCCGGCTACCTGCTGGCTCACATCGGCCTCTACGATGAGAACCGGAAGATTGTCGAGAAGGTGTGGTACTTCATCCGGGAGACGCCCGGAGTGATCGGCTTCATCGGGGGCAACGAGCACCCGGTGCCGCTGCGGCAGGAGGAAGTGGATGTCATCCTGCACCAGGCGGAAGACAAGAAGGTCAAGGCGAAGCCCAAGATTCAGTTTGAAAAGGGCGAGACCGTGAAGATCACGGACGGCCCCTTCATGAATTTCACGGGATCGATCGACGAGATCGACCCCGAGCGGGGGCGTCTGAAAATCTCCGTGGCGATTTTCGGGCGTACGGCGCCGGTGGAGTTGGAGTATTGGCAAGTGGAGCGGGCGTAGCTCCTCTGATCCGGCCGCGGGAACAATCAGGCTGGCGGCAGCGC
>CAIKKV010000347.1 GCA_903828035.1 uncultured bacterium | reverse complement strand
GGCGCGCCGGCGGGTCTGGGCCTCGGAGGTGGAGATCCTGGCGCAGGGGCTGGGCGCGGGCTTGCGGGAGGGGCGGGGCGCGGCCCGCCGGAGGCTCGGGAACGCCGCCGGCAGCCACGGGTTCCGGGAGCCGCTCCAGATCGTGCGCCAGGGCCGCGAGCGGCTGGCCCGCTGGCAGGCGGGGCTGTCCCGCGCGGTGGAGGGGCGGGCGCGGAGCGCGGAGCAGCAGCTGGACGCCCTGTCGGCCCGGCTGTCCCGCGCGCCGCGCGCGACGCTGGATGCGCGCCGGGCTCTCGTGGGCCAGCGCGAGGGGCAGCTGCGCGCGCTCAATCCGCTGGCCATCCTGACCCGCGGGTACAGCGTGACCCTGGACGGGGAGGGGCGGGTGGTGCAGTCGGTGCGCGCCGTGGAGCCGGGCATGCGGCTGCGGACGCGGGTGGCGGACGGGGAGTTTCAATCGGAGGTGATGCCGGAATGACACGCAACAAGACGGATGAGGCGGCGAAGGAGCGGACGTTCGAGCAGGCGCTCGAGCGGCTCGAGGTGATTGTCGGGCAGATGGAGGACGGGACCCTGGGCCTCGACGACCTGATGGCCCGGTTCGAGGAGGGCCAGGCCCTCATCCGGTTCTGCAATGGCAAGCTGAACGAGGTCGAGAAGAAGGTCGAGCTGCTGGTGAAAAAAGGGGACAGCGTGGAGGCCGTTCCCTTCGCGGGTGCGGCGGGCGAAGGGGAGGGCGCGGATCAGTGAGCGGGGAGCCTTCCATCGCCGCGCCGGAGCTCCTGGACGTGCGGGACCTGAAGGTCTATTTCAGGACCGCGGACCCGCTCGAGCCCGTGAAGGCCGTGGACGGCGTCTCCTTCTCGATCCGCGCGGGGGAGACCGTGGCCGTGGTGGGGGAGAGCGGCTCGGGCACGAGCATGACGGCGCTGGCGCTGGCCCGCCTGCTGCCCGGCGCCGGCTACGTGGCCGGCGGCTCCGTTACGTTCGAGGGCGAGGAGGTGCTGGCCATGGATGCGCGGCGGCTGCGGGAGCTGCGCGGCGGCCGGATCGCCTACATTTTCCAGGAGCCCGCCACCTCGCTGAACCCCGTGTTCACCGTGGGCTGGCAGACCGCCGAGGCGGAGCGCGTGCACCGCACGGCGCCCGACCCCGATCGCGAGGCCGTCCGGCTGATGCAGCTGGTGGGGCTTCCCGACCCCGAGCGGCGCCGGAAGTCGTATCCGCACGAGATGAGCGGCGGCATGCAGCAGCGGGTGATGATCGCCATGGCCCTCGCGTGCAAGCCCCGCCTGCTGGTGGCCGACGAGCCGACCACCGCGCTGGACGTGACCATCCAGGCGCAGATCCTGGAGCTGCTGGCCGATCTCCAGCGCCGCTTCTCCATGGGCATCCTGCTGATCACCCATAATTTCGGGCTCGTGGCCCGCATGGCCAGGTTCATCCATGTGATGAACGCCGGCCGTGTGGTGGAGTCGGGCCCCGCCCGCGAGGTCCTGACGAATCCCCGCCACGCCTACACGAAAGCCCTGCTGCGCGCCGTTCCCCGGCTGCGCCCGCCCGCGGCCGGCGCCGGCGGAACGCCCGCGATCGGCGCGTGGGCGGAGACGGCCGGATCGGAAAGGACCTTGTAATGGCGCTTCTGGAAGTCGACCAGCTATCGGTTCAGTTTGTCGCGCGGCATGGCCGGAGCCGCCGGATCCTGCGCGCCGTGGAGCAGGTGAGCCTGGCCGTGGAGGCGGGGGAGAGCCTGGGCGTGGTGGGCGAAAGCGGATCGGGGAAGACGACCCTGGGCCGCGCGATCCTGGGCCTTTTGAAGCCGGCCGCCGGGTCGATCCGCTTCCGCGGCCAGGAGGTGTCCGGCCTGCGCGGGAGCGCCCTGGCCGACTTCCGCCGCCACGTGCAGATGGTGTTCCAGGATCCGTTCGATTCGCTGAACCCGCGCATGTCGATCGGCGCCGCGATCGGGGAGGTGCTGGCCATCCACGGCATGAAGAGCCGGGCGGCGCGCCTCGCGCGCACGGCCGAGCTGCTGCAGCTGGTGGGCCTGCAGGCCGGCTACGCCGACCGCTATCCGCACGAGTTCAGCGGCGGCCAGCGCCAGCGCATCGGCATCGCCCGCGCGCTGGCCACGGGGCCGTCCCTGATCGTGGCCGACGAGCCGGTCTCGGCGCTGGATGTCTCGGTGCAGGTGCAGATCATCACGCTCATGCGGCGGCTGCAGGCCGAGATGGGGCTGGCCTACCTGTTCATCGCGCACGACCTGGCCGTGGTGCGCACGATGTGCCGGCGGGTGGCGGTCATGTACCTGGGGCGGGTGGTGGAGACCGGGTTGTCGGCGGAGCTGTTCGACAAGCCGGCGCACCCCTACACCGAGGCGCTGCTCTCGGCCGTGCCCGACGTGGACGCCGACCTGGACCCGGCGCTGGCGCAGAAGCGGCGGATCGTGCTGAAGGGCGACGTGCCCTCGGCCACGGATGTGCCGCCGGGCTGCCCGTTCCACCCCCGGTGCCAGCGGGCGCAACCGGCGTGCGCGGTCCGGGTTCCGGCCCTGCGCGAGGTGCTGCCCGGCCGCTGCAGCGCCTGCCATTTTGCGGAAGAGCTGCTGAAGTGAGGGCGGTCGTGAGTTTGGGGTCCTTCGGAAACCGGACGGGAGTTGATGAATAATCCAAGGAAAAAAATCGCGCTTATCGCGGGAGCCGGTCCGGCCGGGCTGACAGCCGCCTACACGCTGCTGAAAGAGACGGATATTCATCCGATCGTTCTGGAGGAAAGCGGCATGGTGGGGGGAATCTCCCGCACGGAGGTTCACCATGGCAACCGGATCGACCTCGGCGGGCACCGGTTTTTCTCCAAGAACCCGGAGGTCATGAAGCTATGGCAGGACCTGATGCCGGTGCAGGGGGCGCCCGCCCTGGATGACCGGCTGCTGGACGCCCGGAAAGCGTATAGCCCGGGCGGGCCGGATCCCGAGCGGGAAGACAGGGTCATGCTCCTGCGCAACCGCATTTCCCGGATCTATTACCTGAAGAAGTTTTATGACTACCCGATCTCCCTGAAGCTGCAGACCTTCCTGAACATGGGTCTGCCCCGCACCCTGTGGGCGGGGCTGGGCTACGCGTGGGCTGTTTTGCGCAAGCGTCCCGAGAAGACGCTTGAGGATTTCTACATCAACCGGTTCGGCAAGCCCCTTTACCGGATGTTTTTCGAAGACTACACCGAGAAGCTGTGGGGGGTGCATCCCTCGCACATCGCCCCGGACTGGGGCGCTCAGCGGATCAAGGGCCTTTCGCTGGCCAAGGCGATCATGGGCATGCTGCTCCAGTCCTTCAGGAAAAAGCCGACGGACGTGGAGACCTCGCTGATCACCGAGTTCCTCTACCCTAAGATGGGGCCCGGCCAGCTCTGGGAGCGGCTGGCGGATGAAATCCGTGAAATGGGCGGCGAAATCCGCCTGAACGCCTCCGTGGTGGGGGTGGACCTTGTGAAGAGCCAGGTGCGGGGCGTGACCGTGCTTCAAGACGGGAAGACGTCGTCCCTGGAGGGGGATTTCCTGATCTCCTCCATGCCGGTCAAGGACCTGGTGGCCGCCATGGCGCCGGCCGCTCCGGCGGAGGTCGCCGGGGTGGCGGCGTCTCTCCCGTACCGGGATTTCATCACCGTCGGGCTGCTCCTGAATAAGCTGCGGCTGAAGAACGTGACGGCGATAAAAACATTGAATCAGCTGGTTCCGGATTGCTGGATCTACATCCAGGAGCGGGAGGTCAAGGTCGGGCGGCTTCAGATTTTCAACAACTGGTCGCCCTACATGGTGAAGGATATCGGGCATACCGTCTGGCTCGGGCTCGAATATTTTTGCGCGGAGGGGGATTCCCTCTGGAGCCGGAGCGAGGACGAGTTCATCCGGTTCGCGGTGGATGAGCTGGTGAAGATCGGGATCATCGAGAAACAGGATGTCCTGGATGCGGTGCGGATCCGGGTGAAAAAGGCGTATCCGGCGTATTTCGGGGGGTATGACCGGTTCCCCCTGGTCCGCGCGTGGCTGGATGGCATCGGGAACCTCACGTGCGTGGGGCGGAACGGGCAGCACCGGTACAACAACATGGACCACTCCATGTTGAGCGCCATGGCGGCGGCCCGGGCCCTGGGGCGCGGCGATTCCTCCAAGGAGGCGATCTGGGACGTCAATGCCACGAAAGAGTATCATGAGGCCAAATAGCGAAAAGGCCCTGTGGCTGATTCTGGCCGTCGTGATGGCGCTCGTGTTTGCCCTTTCGGTGGGCGTCCGGCAGGCCGGGCGGCTGGAGGAAAAGCGATTTCCCCAGACCTGGCTGAATTGCGGGTCGCTCACGTTTGCGCGGAATTGGCATCAGGAGGGGGCCGCCGCCCTGGGGTTCCGGCTCGTGTATTTCCCGCGCTCCGTCGAGACTCCGGAGGTGAAGGACCGGACGGTTTACGTCAGCTATCCGCCGGGCGCCATCATCCCCGTGTGGCTGGCGGCCAAGGCGGCCGGGGCCGGGCCCTCGCTTGAAACGGTGGTGGCGGTCGGCTTCCTGTTCCAGTTTCTGGTGGCGCTGGCGATCGCCGGCATCGCGTTGAACGTCCTGTCCGGCCTGGGATGGTGGAGCAGGCTGGCGGGCGCGATGGGGGCCGGGCTGTTTTATCTGGGCGCGGGGGGGCCGTTCTATTTCCATTGGACGGAATATTTTTCGGACATCGTCGTCCTCCTGCCGGTCGCTCTTCTCGTCTGGCTTGAAAGTGATCGCGCCCGCGACTTCGGGGGGCACGCCTGGGTCCGCCACGCCATCCCCGTGGCTGTTTTTTGCGGGGCCTTCACGGACCCCCTGATGGTGTTCGTGGCGGGGGCGCTGGCCCTGTGGCGGCTGATCGTCGCGGAGGAGGCGTGCCGGAGAGCGGAGTTTTTCCGGGCGCTGCGGGAGCTGGCCCTGCCGGTGATGCTGGCGGTCGGCCTGTTTTTCGCCCAGCTGGCGCTCGGCGGGGTGTTGGAGGAGCTGACGGATAAGTTCTTCATTCGCAGCTTCCTGGATAGCGAACGTCATAAAATTGTCGGATTCATGCAGGTTGTCCGGTTTTTCGCCCATTTCAGGGTGTTGGATTTCCTGGCGCTGCTGATCCCCTGCGCCGCGGCCCTTGCCTTCAGGTCGCCGGACCGCCCCCGGGTGTGGGGAAAAGTCCGGAAGCAATCCGGACTGATCCTTGTGCTGGTTGCGGGCTGCGCGGTTCAGCTTCTGCTTTTCTGGAACCATTCCTACACCCACGCCTTCAGCACGGTTAAGCTGTTTGTGCCCGCCGCCTTGACGCTGGGGGTGGTGGTCGGACTGCTGGTGGAGGACGGGCGGGGGCGGAACGTGAAGCTGGCGGGCCTGGCCCTTTTCTTCCTGGGCATGGTTCCGGCCGTCTGGCTCAAGGAGGTAAGCCGGGCCAGGGCGCTGCCCTCGTGTCCGTATCCGGCCCTGGTCGACCATATGGTCCGGACGGCGGCCTACCGGGATGTCTACCTGTCGCCTGTGATTGCCGCCCAGTACCGGCCGCCGATGTTGATGTCGATGACCCGGAAAGCCGTCTGGAGCGTGACCACCCGCGGGCAGGTCGAGGCGGTGCTGGCCGGTGTTCGCGGCCAGCCCTGCGCCCTGCATTTCCTCGTGCTGGATACGCCCGCCATCGACGCGCTGTTTTCAACCGTTCCCTGCGGAAAGGCCGTCTTCGGGGCGCTCACGGAGTATACGCTCGAGGGACGCCTCTATCCGGAGGTCGCGACCCGCCTGGACCCCCTCTTCAAGGGTCAGGAGGTGCTGTGGCGAACCATGCGCGGGTCGCGCAAAATCCGGATGATGCAGTCGTATCTGGTGCCTTGGGAGGGATGATGGACACGGATAACCATTCCAGCCTTGCTGTGTTGAGCAGCATCAGCCGCCGCAGGAAGCTGTCCCTTTTTCTCAAGCATGCGCCCCCGCGCGCCCGGGTCTTGGAGGTGGGCTCCGGCGATGGATGGTTTACACGCCGCATGCGCCTCCGCGGCCTGACGGTCGTCTCCCTGGATCTGAACCCGCCGGCGGAGGTGACGGGCGATGTCAATGCGTGGCGGGCGCTGGGGCTCGAGGCGCACAGCTTTGACGCCGTCATTGCCCTGGAAGTGATCGAGCATGTCGACTGCCTGAAAAGCCTGGCGGAATTGTGCAAGCCCGGCGGACTGATCTTCCTGTCATCCCCGCATCCCCGCTGGGATTGGGTCATGAAAGTGCTGGAGTGGCTGCGCTTGACGCAGCGCCGAACGTCCGGGCATGATCACCTGGTCGATTTCTCGACGATTCCCCTGCGCCATGCCGAGAGGCAAAGGCCCCTGGGCATTCACCAGGTGGCTGTTTTCTTTAATACGCCGCGCTAGGAGCTTGGCTCAGCCCCGGCGCAGCGCGTCGGGGTTTGGCGGGCGCCAGCGGCGGTGCCCCCACATGTATTGCTCCGGGGCTTCCAGGATGGCGGCTTCCAGCTTTTCGTTCAGCGCCTTGAGGATGTCGTGCACGTCGCGGTCCTTGTCGCCGCTCGGAAGGAAGACCAGCGGCTTGGACAGGGTGATGGTGAAGTGCATCAGGCCCGTTCTCCGGCACGAGGCGAAGATGATCGGCATCCGCGTGACCAGATGTAGCATGGCCACGCTGCGGTGGGAGCAGGCGGGGCGGCCGAAGAAGTCCACGATGACCGGCTTCTTCATGGCATGCTGGTCGATCATGATGGCCAGCGCGCTTCCCTGCTTGAGCGTCTGGATCAGGCGCATCATGTCGTCGTCGTGCTTGGGGATGGTCTGGAAGCGGGCGTCGGGCGTGCGGCGCGCCAGCAGGCGGTCGACGAGCGGGTTTTTCATCGGCTGCGCCACGGCGACCACCGGCTTGGCGAAGCTGAACACCTGGGCCATGATCTCCCAGTTGCCCACATGGCCGCAGGCGGCCAGCAGCCCCTTGGCGGGATCCGCGATCAGCGCCTGCGTTTCGGGCGGGACGTGAAGCGTGGTATAGGTGGGCAGGGTGGCGGGGGTCAGCAGCCGCTGGGCCTTGAGCGACTCGATCATCAGGAGCGCGAAGTGGCGGAAGGCGCCGCGGGCGATGCGCCGGGCCGCGGCGGGCGTGCTCGCCACGCCGGCTTTCAGGATGTTGTCGATGGAGATGCGGCGGCGGCGGACGTCGAAGAGGAAGGCCAGGTCGCCCAGGACGGCCGCCAGGCCCGGACAGCCGGCGAGGGGGATGGCGTCCACGAGCGCCAGCCCGGTGCGGGCGGCCGCGTACTCGAGGCGGTAGCGGATGGGGGTCAGGAAGGACAACGGCGCGCTCCAGTCAGGGGTGTTGGAGGCCGTGGATGAGGTTGACGACGTCGCCCACGGTTTGGAGGGGGCCGGCGTTCATGAGGTCGAACTCAACCTGGAAGTGCTGGGAGAGGTCGTAGGCCAGGTCCATGACGGAGAGCGAGTCGAAGCCCAGCGACCGGATGGGGGTGGCCGGGGTGATGGCGGACCAGTCGACCTTGGCCTGGCTGGCACGGGGCATCAGCTCTTTCAACTGCGCGAGTATGTCTTCTGGAGTCATAGCCAAGCATACTATCGAAAACAGGCGGCCTTGCGCAACAGTCAAGAGTCGGTTAATGTTAAGGCATGTATCTCTACATCGCTGTCATGCCGGCCGGGACGTACCACGCCGAGGGCCCCCTCCGCCACGGGCTCTACAATGCCCGCGTGGAGCAGGCGGCCGGGGAGCGGAGCCTGGTGGTGCCGTACCAGGAGTTCAGCCAGGCCCTCGTGCGCGAGCTGAAGCCGAGGGCGGTGGTCATGTCGGGCTTCGGGCCGCGCTTCGAGGACATGGACGTGCGCGACTTTTTCGAGATGGAGGCGGTGATGCGGCAGGCGGCGCTCCCGATCCTGTGCATCTGCGGCAGCCACCAGCTGGCGGGCTACTGCTTCAACGAGAATATCCGGCAAATGAGCCACCTGACGGATTTACCGATGCGGAAGCTGGAGCCGGGCGACCCCCTTCCGCGCCAGGCGGCGGGCACGGATCCCGGCGGGCTCCAGAAAGCCGCCCATTTCATGGCGTCCGGCTTTTACGAGGTCGAGCGGCTCGCGCCCGATCCCCTGTTCGACGGCCTTCCGGAGCGGATGATCCTGCGCTGTTCCCATTATTGCGAGGTGGAGAGGATGCCCCCGGGCTTCGACTGCCTCGCCCGCAGCGGGCATTGCGCCATCGAGGCCATGAAGCACCGCGAGAAATGCCTCTACGGCGTGCAGTTCCATCCCGAACAATATGAGGCGCCCTTCCTGCACGGCAGGACGGTGCTGGAGAATTTCGCCAAGATTGTGAATGCTTTTTGGAGTCGCTAACG
>CAIKKV010000346.1 GCA_903828035.1 uncultured bacterium | reverse complement strand
TCGCGACCCGGTGATGTACCGCATCCTCCACGCTTCGCACCACCGCACCGGCGACGCCTGGTGCATCTATCCGATGTACGACTACGCGCACGGCCAGTCGGACTCGCTCGAAGGCATCACGCACTCCATCTGCACGCTGGAGTTCGAGGTGCACCGGCCGCTGTACGACTGGATCCTGGAAACGCTGGGCCTGTACCGGCCGCAGCAGATCGAGTTCGCCCGCCTGAACCTCAGCTACACGATCATGAGCAAGCGCAAGCTGCTGGATCTGGTCAAGGAGGGGCGGGTCAAGGGCTGGGATGATCCCCGCATGCCCACGATCTGCGGCCTCCGCCGCCGGGGCTACACGCCCGAAGCCATCCGCGCCTTCTGCGAGGTGATCGGCGTGACCAAGTTCAACAGCCTGACGGAGATGGCGCTGCTGGAGCACTGCCTGCGCGAGGACTTGAACAAGCGGGCGCAGCGCGTGATGGGCGTGGTGAAGCCGCTCAAGCTGGTTATCGACAACTATCCGGCCGACGCCGAGGAGACCTTCGAGGCGGTCAACAACCCCGAGGATCCCGCCGCCGGCACTCACCGCGTGCCCTTCTGCCGCGAGTTGTATATCGAGCAGGACGACTTCATGGAGGTCCCGCCGAAGAAGTTCTTCCGCCTGGCGCCCGGGCAGGAAGTGCGGCTCCGCTACGCCTGCCTGGTCCGGTGCACGAGCGTTGTCAAGAATGCCGCCGGCGAGGTGATCGAAGTGCACGCCGATTACGATCCACTGTCGCGGGGCGGCACCTCGCCCGACGGGCGCAAGGTGAAGGGCACCATCCACTGGGTTTCAGCGCGCCATGCCGTGCAGGCGGAGCTGCGCCTGTACGACCGGCTGTTCACCCTGGAGAACCTGGCGGACATGCCCGAGGACAAGGATTTCCGCGACTTCCTGAATCCGGCCGCGCTGACGGTCGTGAAGGGCTGGGTCGAACCGGGCACCGCGACTGCCGCGCCCGGCGCCCAGTTCCAGTTCGAGCGGGTGGGCTACTTTACGGTGGATCCGGACAGCCAGCCGGGCGCGCCGGTCTTCAATCGCACGGTGACCCTGAAGGATTCCTGGTCTAAAGCGGCGGGGTGAGCCGAAGGGTGGGGCGGGGCTTGGCATGAATCAAACGGATATTCCTGCTGTTTACCGGGCGATCAAGCGTTATTATGAGACCCACGATTCACCCGTTGCCCGTTTCATCGCCGTGAGAACCAACGATCCCTTCCGGGTGTTGGTGTCCACGATTCTCAGCGCCCGCTCCCGTGACGAGGCCACCTTGAAAGTCAGCGCCCGCCTCTTTGAGCGGATCCGCACGTTCGAGGATCTTGACCGGATGCCGGTGAAGGAGCTCGAGAGGGAACTGCATCCGCTTGGATTTTTCCATGCCAAGACCCGGATGCTGAAGGCGCTCCCGGCGGCGATGAAGACCCTTTTCGGGGGGATCATTCCCCAGACGGTGGAAGAGCTGGTCCAGCTTCCGGGTGTTGGCCGAAAGACAGCCAACCTGGTCGTGGCCG
Source organism: uncultured bacterium (assembly GCA_903828035.1). Next base: position 456 of record CAIKKV010000346.1, on the reverse strand, counting down.
AAGCGTTCAATAAGCCGGCCCTGTGCGTGGACGTCCACGTGCAGCGCATCTGCAATCGGCTGGGCTTGATCAAAACCCGGACCCCGCTGGAAACCGAGAACGAATTGCGCCGCCTCCTGCCCAGGCGGCTCTGGCGCTCATGGAACCGTTATCTGGTGGCCTTCGGGCAGACCCAATGCCTGCCGGTCCGGCCCAAATGCCCCGCCTGCCCGTTGCTGCGTTACTGCGACACAGGCAGGGGCCTGATTACCGGCGGCCATAGCGGTGCGCTTCGTCATACAGGGCGAGGATGTTTTCAATAGGGGTCACGGGCTGGATGGCGTGGCAGGAGCAGACGATGTAGCCGGTGTCGTCGCAGCCCAGCGTGTCGATGCAATGGCGCACTTCGGCCCGGACGTCTTCGGGAGTCCCGAACGGCAGTATCCTCTGGTTTTCGATGCCGCCATGGAAGCAGAT
>CAIKKV010000345.1 GCA_903828035.1 uncultured bacterium | reverse complement strand
CCTCCTGCAGGATAAAGCGACCGCCGGCCATGATGCCCGACTTGAGGATGCGCAGGGCTTCGGCGGCGCAGGCGTCCGGAGAGCCGGCCTGCAGCAGGCTGACCATGGGGCCGCCCGAGATCTCGACATCCGGCCCCAGCTCGCGCCGCAGGGCGCCGTGATCCACCGGGAAGCCGGTGTCGAAGGAGAACACGCCCAGCCGGTCGCGGATCAGTTTAAAGTGACGGGTGGCATCCCCGCACAGGTGAATGTGCCGGCTGAAGGAGGCGGGCGTGGAGTCGTAGCTCTGGCTGTAATAGAGCTCATGCCAGGGAAGGATCCATTTTTCGTAGGTATCCGGGCCGATTAACTGGATGGAATCATCCGCGAAAAACCCGCCCTTGGGCTTTTCCGATTGTCCCGCCAGGCTGTTGAGCACGGCATTGCGATGGATGACGTCACGTGTGATTTTCCCGATCAGGCGGGACGCCTTCTCCGGGTCTTCACCCAGCAGCGCAAAGAAATCGGCGCCGAAGATGGCGGCGGCGGCGGTGACGGGGCCGTCAAAGCCGAGGGTAAAGGGGTTGACTTTGACAGGGCGGTCCCGATAGGTGAAGCCCTTGGCGGCTTGAGCCAGCTTTTCACGGAAAGCGAGGTAGGTCTTGATGAACGGGTTGTTCAGGACGTCGGAAAAATCGTGCGCCAGGAAGGCGTCGAAGTCGGATTCGGATAAAAAGGACTCCACCGCTGGAATTTGTCCCTCGCGAAACGTGATGGAGCCCCCGAAGTAGGCCGCATCGTAGGTATTCTGCACGTCCGCGGCAACGGTCCATTCCGCCGGCAGGGCGGCCGGGGCGTCGCTGACCTGACTCAGGGTGGAGGCGATGTATTCCTGGAGCCGGATGCGGGCTTTGATGGTGACGAGCGGATCCTGGCAATACTGTTCGAACGTCCAGCCGTCCGGATTCAGGTCCGGATTGAGCAGGATAATGCGGGGATTGACATTCCAGCGAAGCGGAACCCGGATCGGGCGCCGCTCCCAATACGAGTTTCCAATGGCGGCTTTTTCCGCATCGGAAGGAATATTGTGTTTTGCAACTGGCATGAATCTCTTTCTCAAATTTGACTCGTAATAATGCTGTAAATAGCCCTGTTTGTAAAGCGTATTGAAGTGGACCGGAAATCGACCTATCATGGCCAGTATGGATCCAAAAGGTCATGAGCGTAGCGCCATGGATAACCGGATGCTGGATTCCGCCCGGGATGTCCTGGACGGAAAGGCCGGAAAGAACCGTTTTGCCAAGCTGCTGCCTTTCCTGGGACCGGCTTTCATCGCGTCTGTGGCGTATGTGGATCCGGGCAATTTCGCCACCAATATCCAGGGGGGCGCTCAGTTCGGGTATACCCTCATCTGGGTGATCCTCGCCAGCAACCTGATGGCGATTCTGCTGCAGACGCTGTCCGCCAAGCTTGGCATCGCGACCGGGCTTAACCTCGCCGAGCACTGCCGGGCCCATTTTCCAAAGCCCGTCGTGTGGGGCATCTGGATCCTCATGGAGGGCGTGGCGCTGGCCACCGACCTCGCTGAGTTTGTCGGTGCCGCCCTGGGGTTCAACCTTCTATTCGGCGTGCCTCTTCTGGTCGGCGCCTTCCTGGCCGCGCTGGCCACGCTGCTGATCCTGGGCCTGGAGAGGTATGGGTTCCGCCGGCTTGAGGCGGTCATCACAGCCATGGTCGGGCTGATCGCGCTGTGCTATCTCGTGGAGACCCTACTCGACAAGCCCGATTGGGGCGCCATCGTCCATGCCGCCGTCGTGCCGCGCTTTTCCGGGGCCGAGAGCGTGCTGCTGGCTGCCGGCATCCTGGGCGCCACGGTCATGCCTCATG
>CAIKKV010000344.1 GCA_903828035.1 uncultured bacterium | reverse complement strand
TCTTGACTACATTTGACTTTTTGGAAAAACGGCACCTGATGCCAGCAAAAACCAACGCTTTCTTTGGCTTTCTACGCCCCGCTATGGTTTGCGTCGATCAAAAATACTTTCAGAATCGTTGCAACTGGCGAACTCGGGCTAAGGTTCGCTCTTTGCGCGGCCGGCCCGCACGGGGGGCGCGAGGAGGCCTCATGGGTTTTTATGTGGCAGCGATCGACTGCGGGACGACCCGGATCAAGAGCGGGATCGTGGACCAGCAGGGGCATATCCGCGGTCTGGCCACGAGGCCTGGCGGGGTGATCGCGGGCCCCGACAACACGGTGGAAGTCGATCCCCGGGCGCTGGTTCGCGGGTGCCTGGGCGCTCTCCGCGAGGCGCTGCGCAAGTCCGGCGTGCGACGCGGCAAGATCGAGGGGCTGGCCGTCACCAATCAGCGCGCCACTCTCTTTTTCCTGGGCCGCGACGGCGACCCGATCGGGAACGGGATCTCCTGGCAGGATATGCGCGGGAACCGGAGCCTTCAGCGCGTGAGGCGCACCCTTTCGGACAAGGGCTATTTTTCGATCACGGGCCTTCCGATCAATCCGGTCTTTACCCTCGCCAAGATTCTGTGGGTTCAATCCCGGGAGCCCGGCCGATGGAGAAGAACGGAGCGGGTCTCGCTGGTTCAGGATTTCGTGCTGGCCCGGCTCGGGGCCCGCGACGCATGCTGCGACGTTTCCAATGCGTCCATGACCGGCTTGCTGGACGTTCGCACATTGATGTGGAGCCGACCGCTTCTCGACCTTTGCCGGGTGGGTGAAAGCCGGCTTCCGCGCCTGGCGCTTTCCGGTCAGCGGATCGGGAGCCTTTCGGCGGCGGCCGCCGCGGCCACCGGTCTTCCGGAAGGGCTGCCTCTGATATCAGGGGGCGGCGATCAGCAGTGTGCGGGGATCGGGGCGGGGGCGGTTGAGCCCGGCCTTGTGGAAATTGCGATGGGAACCGCCGCGGCTCCGCTTTGTTATGCGGTTCGCGCCGCCCTGGACCGGCACATGCGCGTGACTTGTTGTGCGCACGCCATTCCCCATCGCTGGGAAATCGAGGGGCTGCAAAGTTCCGCGGGCGCCAGCCTCGAGTGGCTGGCTCGAATCGCCACCCGGGGGGGCGCCCATTTCAATGAATCGTTCGCCGAAGAGGTGGGCCGGATCCCGCCGGGAGCGGGGGGAATCATTTTCCTTCCCTATCTGTCCGGGGCCTCGGCGCCGCATTGGATTCCGGAGGCCCGGGGCGCCTTTCTGGGTTTGCGCCTGGGGCAGGGCTCCCCCGAGCTGGCGCGCGCGGTCCTGGAGGGGGTCTCGATGCAGACCCGCGAGATCCTGGACGTGTTCAGGGCGCTGCGGCTGCCCGTTCGCGAGATACGGGTGACGGGCGGGTGCACGGCGTTCGAGCCGTGGAACCAGATGCAGGCGGACCTTTTTGGAATGCCGGTGTCCGTGCCGGAGTCGCGGGAAGCGACCCTGATGGGGGCGGCGATCCTGGCCGCCGCGGGCATCGGCGCGGTGGCTTCCGTAGCCGAGGGCGCCCGCAGGATGGTGCGCCTGCGCAAGACCTTCCGGCCGGATGCGCGGCGCGCGGCCGCGTACGAGATCCTGTATCGCCGTTTCCGGGCCGTTCACGCGGCCTTCCGGCGGGGGGGCGTCTTCGGCGCTGTCTCGCGAAAGGGCGGCGGCCATGAATAGCCTGTATCAGCGGCTCTATCAGTTTACGAATGATGCCGTGTACCGATATCGGTTCTCTGACGGAATGCTGGTGTTGGCCAACAAGGGGCTGGCCCGCGTGCTCGACCTGGAAGGGGAGCCGGAGAATTTGATCGGGAAGCGCCTTCGCGATGTCCTGATCTACACGGAAAAGGAAGGGACGTTGCGGAAGACGATTGAGGCCCAGGGAGAGCTTCATGGTTTCGAATATCACTTCAAGACGCTGAAAGGCGAGGACCGGTGGGTGATTCACGACTCGGTGATATTCCACGATCCGGAGT
>CAIKKV010000343.1 GCA_903828035.1 uncultured bacterium | reverse complement strand
TCTTGACTACATTTGACTTTTTGGAAAAACGGCACCTGATGCCAGCAAAAACCAACGCTTTCTTTGGCTTTCTACGCCCCGCTATGGTTTGCGTCGATCAAAAATACTTTCAGAATCGTTGCAACTGGCGAACTCGGGCTAGATTGACGCCTCCAAACACGGAGGCAATGGTCGCCGTACAGGCGAGTTTGTTGAATTGGCGCCTATTCACAGTCTTTAAAATTTACTCTTCCGGCGGGCTCACGGCAAGAACGAACAGAGCCGTTAGGCCCCCGTATACCCCTGCTTGCGCCAGATGGCCTTGGCGACGGCAAGATCCCTGGCCGAGACCTTGCGCACGCCTTGCACGCTGGGCGGCGCCTCGCCCGGCCCCTTCTCCGTGGAGAACGGAGACCAGGTGTCGTTGCGATAGGCATCGCGGACGCGCTTTTTGCGGAAGTCCGGAATCTCCTTGGCGTTCCCCCGGTCCAGCGCGCTGCGCCAGCCCTGGATGCCGGCCATCGACATATCCAGCGCCCGGTAGACATCCAGCAGGGGCTGCTTGCCCGACTGGATGGCCTGGGAGAACATGTAGTTCGTGAAGAAATCGCCGCCGCCATGGCCGGCTTTCCTGGCCAGCTCGGCGTGCTCCGGAAACTCCGGCCGATACAGCTTCTCGCTCACCTCGCCGGGCTTCAGCTCGAATCGGTCATGCACCAGGCGAAGCATCCCCTGATCCATGGACCGCGTGTTCTCCATCAGCCCGCGGCTTCCATGGATCCGGTACCAGTTGCCGTGACCGCGCAGGGTCAGGCCGTTCACGATCGTCGTGCCGCCGTTGCTCATGTGGCAGAGCATCGAGAAGCCCGGATCGCCCTGCCGGACGGGATTGTCCTGCGTTTCGTCGGCGGCGTACGGAATGCTGTGGGCGTTCACATATTCGGGCCGGGCCTCCGTGATGTACAGGATCGGGCCCAGGGCATGGGTGCAGTAATAGGTCGAGGGGCACCGGTTGCGCCAGTGGTTGACGCCCCAGGCGCGGGCCAGGCGGGTGGCGATGGGATCGGGATGCATGTACTCGCATTCCGCCAGCCGCATTTCGCCGACCTCGCCCGCCTGGTAAAGGCGGCGCATCTCCTGGTTCGTGCTGAAGAAGCAGTAGTTCTCGGCGATCATGTAGATCTTGCCGCTCTTCTCCACCGCCTCGGCCAGCGCCACGCCCTGGGCCAGCGTGCTACAGGCGCTCGTCTCGCTCATCACGTGGAGCCCGGCTTCCAGGGCTTTCACCGCGAAGGGCGCATGCTCGTGGAAGTAGTTGGCCAGGACCACGGCGTCCATGTCGTGCTCGAGGAACTTGTCGTAGTCCGTGTAAAGCGACACGCCCGGATAGGCGGCCTTGCTCTTCTTCAGTTTGTCGGCCCAGTGGTCGCACACGGCAACCAGCTCCATGCCGCAGACATCACCCGCCCCGCGCGCATAGGTCTGCCCGCGCCCGAGCCCGATCACGCCTACCCGGATCTTCTTTCCCCGCCCGCTTCGTTTTTTCATCATGTGCCATCCTCTATTTAATGCAGCTCGGCGTGCGCATTCGGCCCGGGCTGAAATGCAGGTCGCCGATCTTCCGGCCTTCCCAGGGATTGTGCAGTTCCGCGGTCAGCTCGGGAATCGTTTCCAACTTGCCGGACGCAAAGGCTTCCACCCGCTCCTGAAGCGTGGCCAGCCGGGCCATGAGCGTTCCATACCGGCCTTCAATGACCTCCCAGCCAAAGGGCTTGTAGGTCTCCATCCACATGGAGCGATGCCGCTTCCAGAGCGCTTCCACCCGCTTGCGCAAGTCGGCCAGATCACCCTTGGCGATCGCGCCGGCGGCCTTGCGGTCGCCCTGGGTCACGGCCTTGGACAGGTCGCGCCGCAGGTGCGTCTTCAGCTCCAGCACGGCGGCGAGGGCGGCCGGATATTCCAGCCGCCGGGCGAGCCCCCCCGCCTTTGAAGCGGCGGCCAGATCCTTGGCCAGCTTGCCGTACCACGCCCGCAGCTCGGCCTTGCCCAGCACCGGATCCAGGAGCGCCAGGGCCGGGTCCTCCCACAGCAGCGCGCGCCCCGTGGCCGCGTTGGACAGCTCCGGCGCTTCGATCAGCGGAATCGAATCGGTGGCGGAGGCGCGCACCCAGGGCTCGAACGGACAGCCGCAGGCCGCGGCGAAATTCTTCACCGCCGCCTGCATCGGATCCTCCGCGCCGAAGGCCTGCTCGCAGAAATACTGGATGCCGGGCAGGGAGCTGAAGATGTCCACCTCCATGCCGTCGTCGCCCCACATGGTCATGAAGACTTCCTTCAGCCCCTCCTGGCGGCAGGCGCTCATGCAGGCGTTGACGGCGGTGAACGACCACGGCAGGGCGCTCCACAGATGCCCCCACGTCCAGATGCCGCCGCCCATGATCGGCTCGCTTCCCAGCTGCCGGTGGAAGGCGATCATCTTCCGGTAGGTTTCCACATCGGCGTGATAGTAATCCCAGTAAACCAGCTGCACATCCTTCGGGATGTTGGCCACGACCTCCTTGGGGATCTGCCACGCCATGTCGTAATACTCGTGCTTCTTGGAGCCGAGCCGGAAATACATGTCGCTCCAGATCATCGGCTTCAGCCCCTCGGCGCGGCAGATGTCGCGCACGCGGGCCAGGTGATCATTGATGATCTCAAAGGGCGGCTTGTCGCCGAACTTCTCCTTGAACCGGCCCGAGCCCAGCCCGTGCGCCTCGTCCATGCCCAGGTGAATCCGCCTGGTGCGCACGCAGGAGCTGGCGGCCTTGATGAGCCGGCGGATCAGCGCGTAGGTGTCCTCATCCCCCGCCAGGAGAATGTGGTTCGTGTCCATGTGCTTGAACATCGGATCCCACTGCAGCGTCTGCTCCAGGTGGGCCAGCGCCTGGATGCACGGGATCAGCTCGATGCCCAGCGCGTCGGCGTAGTCGTCGAGCGCCTTCATCTCGGCCTGGGTGTACCCGCCGCGCAGGTAGCCGAAGAACGGCTCGCCCGGCACCTCGTAGGTGTCCTCCGTGTACATCATCAGCATGTTGACGCCCATCAGCGCCGTCCGGCGCATGAACGCCTCGGCGGCGTCCGTCCGCATCACGCCGTTGCGGCTGCAGTCCACCATCAGCCCGCGCTGGGTGAACTCGGACTTCTCCGTGAACGCCAGGTCAGCCCGCGTCTTCGCCGCCAGCAGCAGGCCCAGGGCGCGGAACGCGCCCGACTTGCTGCCGAAGCGGACCGTCACGCCGGCCTTCGACGCCACCGCGGACAGCCGGTCGGCGCCCTTGGCGGACTCGTCCTCGAAGTGAACGGCCACGGTGTCCTTGCCCGCGCCGAATCGGCCGGGATGGTCGGCCCGCACGGCGGCCAGCCCGCTTTTGAGGATTTCCGGGACGTCCTTCAGGTCAAATGTGAATCCGTTCATGAGCCGATCTCCTTGCTGACTAGCTGATCCAATTGCGCCTCCCACCCGACTGCCAGGGGCGCTTGAAAACCGTATTCCGAAAAGCTTTCCACTTCGTAGCCGCCTTCCGGAATCATCCGGGAGGAGGGCAGATATAAGCCCGTTCCATTGCTGTAGCCAAGCGCGAAGTGCACCCCCGGCCCGAGCTGCTCCAGGATCCGGTTGCCCACTTCGCCCGTCAGCTCGCCTTCCACCGCCACGATCCGCACCTGCTCCGCCAGCCGCAGGCGCTGCACGCGGATCCGGGGGTTCGCCCCCCGGGGCGGGTCCAGCGGCAGCACCGCCTCGTCCAGGGCGGCCGAAAACCGGGGCGCCGCCTCGGACAGCCCCGCCTGCGCGACCGCCGCCACCTCGTCCGCCACCAGCCGGCCTGCGGCCGCCACATCCAGGAAGGATCCCTGCCGCCAAGCCGGGCCGCCTTCCCCGTGCCCATCGGTGACAACGCACGGCTTGGCATCCCCGCCCGCCCCCTGGAGAAACAGGGCGGGCGCGCCGAACTGGGATTCCAGGAGGCCGCACGCCACGCCCGGATAATCGGCGGAAACCCGCCAGCCCTGGATTGTCGAGGGATGACAGGAAATTGAAAAGACCAGGCCCAGAAGCTTCCCGCATTCCGCCTCCAGCTGAAGCACGGGCAAATGGGAGCACACCGTTCCCTCGGGATAAGGCCGCCACTCCACCCCGCCCTTCCCATCGGGCCGGCGCCGGCTGACCGGCAGGGAGCTGGTTCCCGCCCCCGCCTTCAGTCGCGCGGGCTTCAGCGCCTCAACGGCCGCGCCGGCCGCGCGGCAGGCGGCCGCTTCCACCTGGGCCCAATAGGGCAGATCCGGCGGAACCCCCTCATTGGTGCTCCACGTGTCGACACACGCGCCCGTGTGCGTGTGGGAGGTGTTGAGCAGCACGGCGGCGGGGGCCGCCCCCGTGGCGCCGGCCAGGGCGGCTGTCAGCCGGTCGGCCAGCGGGCGCACAAAAAAGAGAAGATCGAATGCCGCGATCGCCAGGCGGACGCCGTCCTGCTCCAGGACGAGGACGCGGACAAAAAGGTCATCCTCCACGCCCTCGCACCCTCGCTCGCCGTCCCGCTTCCCGTATCCGCTGAGCCGGGCGCCCAGGGGCGGTGTGATGCACGCCCGCCCGAAGCCCGCGCGCATCACGTTCACTGGATCCGTTCCAGCATGCGGCGGCCGCGCTCCAGGAAATAGACCAGCGTTTCGTGATCCACTTCGGGCGGGATGGAATGATCGGAGTGGACAATGTACGAGCCGCCGGCCTTCAGCACGGGGATCAGCTTTTTATCCATCTCCTCGTCGATCTTCCGGCGGTCGTTGGAGATCAGCGTGCGCACGTCCAGGCCGCCGAAAAAGGCGATCTTGTCGCCGAACCGCCTGTGCAGGGTGGGCAGATCCATTCCCGCCTTCACCTCCATGGCCTGGAGGCAGTCCATGCCGGCTTCGATCAGGCCCGGCACAAGGGGCTCCACGTAGCCGCAGGAGTGGACAATGACGCGGCAGCCCTTGGAGTGGGCGAAGTCGAACAGCCGCTTGTGCCCGGGCTGAACCAGCTCCCGGTACATGGCGGGGCTCATGAACGGCTTTTCCTTGAACCCCATGTCCTCGAAGAAAAAGAGGCCGTCGGGGGTGCCTTCCTGGGCAAACAACTCCTCCAGGCAGTTGAGGGTGAGCG
>CAIKKV010000342.1 GCA_903828035.1 uncultured bacterium | reverse complement strand
ATGATACAGTCGCTGGGATTCCTATTTATCGCCCTTGCCCTGCAGGCGGAGCCGGATCAGCCAGCCGATTTCAGCCGTTACCAGCCCATCCTCGACCGCAAGCCGTTCGGCGAGATCGCCGCCGCCGGCGCCTCCGCCGAGGGCGGCGCGGCCAATAATCCCGACCAGCCCGCCCTCTCCGCCGCCCTGCGCCTGGTGGCCCTGGAAATGGGCGAGCAGAAAGGCACCGGCCGCGCCGGCCTCGTGGAAGCCTCCGGCAAGAAAACCTACTTCCTCTCCCTCGGCGAGGAGGAGGACGGCATCAAGCTGGTGGACGCCGACTTCCAGGGTGACCGCGCCCTGATCCGCAAGGGCGGCCAGGAGGAGTGGCTGAGCATGAACCGCGGCTTCACCACGCCCGGCGCCTCGCCCGCGGATACGTCCGGCGAAATCGCCCGCCGCCAGCGCTTCCGCGAAATGGCCAAGGCCCGCATGAGCCAGCGGAACGCCAGCCCGCCCGCGCCGCAGCCCGTCATCTCCTCCAGCCTCGCCACCAATCACCCCCACTTCAAGAACAACGAGGAAATGAACGAATACTACCGCAAAATCAATCTCGACCTGATCCGCGCCGGCGGCAACAAGGGCCCGCCCCTCCCCATTCCCCTGACACCCGAAGATGACGCCGCCCTGGTGAACGAGGGCGTGCTGCCTCCCGCCGAGGCGCCCCCTAAATGAACCTCTTCCTGCGCGGCTGGCGCCCCTATGCCTGGCTGGCTTTGGTCATTTCCGTCCTTTTCGGCCCGTCCCTCTACTTCGACTTCGTCTGCTACGACGACAATGTGCTGATCCGGGACCAGGTGGAGTTCCTCCGCCAGCCCGCCAACACCGCCCAGGCCCTCACCCGTCACTATTTCGCCCCCGTTACCCAGGGCGGCCGCTATTACCGCCCCCTGGTGACCCTCTCCTACATGACCGACACCTGGCTGGCCGGCGGAAAGCCGTGGGCCTATCACGCCACCAATGTGGCCCTCCACCTCGCGGTCACCTGCCTGGTGTTCCTGCTGCTGCGACTGCTGCTGGCGGAGGCGCGGCCCGCCCTGCCCTTCCTGGGCGCCCTGATCTTTGCCGTCCACCCCCTGCAAGCCATGGCCGTGGCCTGGATTCCGGGCCGGAACGACATGTGGCTGACCCTGTTCATGCTGATCGGACTGCTGGCCTTCATCCGCCATCGCGAAACGGGCCGCATGGGCCCGCTGGCCCTGCACCTGGCGGCCTTTGCCCTGGCCCTGCTCTCCAAGGAGTCCGCCATTCTCCTGCCCGCCCTGTGCGCCGGCTGGCTGTGGCTGACACAGGTTCAGCTGAAGCCGCGCCAGATTCTCCAGGCCCTGCCCTTCTACGCCTGGGTGAGCGTGCTCATCCTCTGGCTGCTGGCGAGGGCGTTTGCCCTGGGGATCGTGATGGAGCGCAATCCGCCCCCCGGGCTGGCCCCGCTGGAGCAGGCCTCCACCGTGGCGGGGCTGCTGCTGCGCTATTTCGGGAAGGTCCTCTTCCCCCTCAACCTCGCGCTCGTGCCCGACCTGGAGGAAAGCACGGTCCGCTTCGGGGTCCTGAGCCTAATCCTGACGGCCCTGCTGCTCTGGCGCGCGCGGCCGCCCCATAACAGGATCATGCTTTTCGGGCTGGCGCTGGGGTTCCTGGCGCTGGGCCTCTCCGTGCCGTTCACGGACCGGATGGGCGCGCGCAACCTGGGGCTCCTGGAGCACCGGATGTATCTGCCGCTGGCGGGCTTCCTCCTGGCGCTGCTGGCCGGCTTGAATGCGCCGCGCGCACGGCTGGCGCCTCTGCTGCTGCTGGCGTTTGCCGCGAACCTGTTCGGGATCACGGCGGAGCGGCTGCCCGCCCTTTCGGGCATGACCTCGTTCTGGAGCCGGGCGGTGCGGGAGTCGCCTCATTCCAGCGACGCCTGGCACAACTACGGGAGCATGCTGGCCACGGACAATCGGTTCGCGGAGGCCGAGAAGGCGTTTTTAAATGCGCTGGAGCTGAATCCGCGGCGGAGGATGTCGCACCTCAACCTGGCCTATATTTACAATAAGCGTAAGCATTATGCGCAGGCAATCGACCGCGTGCGCATGGAGTTGGAGAACGATCCGGGATCCGTGAAGGCCTGCCTGGCCATGGCCCGGAATTATGAGCAGAGCGGGGATGCGCTTCGCGCCAGGGAATGGCGCCTGCATGCCAGGGAGCTGGAATGAGGCCGTGTATTTCGCATGAGGCGTCGCGGCGCTCCGCCCTCCGGGATGCTTCGCGCAAATCCTTCTTCCGGAGGGGGCTCTTTCTTCCGGAGGGGCGAGCGCTGCGAGCCCTTCTTCTCACCACTCTAGAACATTCATTTCCCCTTGAAACAACCATTCCTCCGGCGCACTCACAAACCCCGCCCTCACCGGATTATTTCGCACATATTCCCACTTCTGATGATATTGCTCCCCCTGCCGAAGTTGCCGGTCAAAATAATCTCGTTGCCATAAGGGCTTTGGAGATTCATCCGTCCAATGACGGGTCACATCATTTCGCCAAAACTGCATCCATTTTTTGAAAATCGCCTCGGAATCGTGCGGTCTGCAGAAAAAATGGATGTGATCCGGCATGATCACGTACCGTCCGACACTCCACCTGTCGGCTCGGCTCCAGGATTGCCGAATAAGGTTATGGGCAGCTTCGTTGGCAAGAAAGGCCCGCCGATTTGCCGTGCAAACCGTTACAAACAGAATGATTGGGCGATTGAAAAGCGATAGGGATGCGAGATGCGGGAGCGATTTTCTTGGGCTGAATGCATTTCCAGAAAGAACATCGCCCATTATTGCCGACCTTTCCCATGAGGCGTCGCGGAGCTCCGCCCTCCGTTTGCTTCGCGCACATTTCCGGAGAAACTCTTTCTTCCGGAGGGGCGAGCGCTGCGAGCCCTTCTTTCCTGTTGCCGTCACATGAGGCGTCGCGGCGCTCCGCCCTCCGGGATGCTTCGCACAACTCCTTCTTCCGGAGGGGCTCTTTCTTCCGGAGGGGCGAGCGCTGCGAGCCCTTCTTTCCTGTCACCGTCACATGAGGCGTCGCGGCGCTCCGCCCTCCGGGATGCTTCGCACAACTCCTTCTTCCGGAGGGGCGAGCGCTGCGAGCCCTTCTCCTTACTTCGCCGGCGGGGCGGCGGGCTTGGCTTTCCGCATTTTCATATTCGCCGGCATCGCCAGCCGCAGGCCGTGCTGGATGGTCAAGTTCTCATAATCCCGGCGCGTGATGGGGCAGAAGTTCTCCCCCGCATCCTTCAGGTCGGGCAGCGCCTGCGAGGTGCGCATGCAGCAATACCGGTCCAGGCAGACCGCCACGCCCAGCGCATACCCGATGCCGCGCATCGCCTGCTGCTTGATCATATGTTCCCTGATCTTGGAAAGCGCCAGTAGCGGCGTCACATTCACCATGGCCCACCCGCTGTCCGGGGCCGTCACAATACGGGCGTCCGCCGGGCCCTTCCCCAGCGCCACGACTAACCGGACCTCGTCCGAGAGCAAGCCGGGCAGCTTCTCCGGCATGGCCGCCCAGGCGACCGCCTGCTCGACCGCCTTGACCTTCACCCGCAGATCCTGCTCCGCAAAGGCGCGAACGGCCTCCATCTCCGCGGCGGGCAGCTCGGCGGCATTGACCAGCAGGATGCAGCGGTTGGCCAGGGCGGCCTCGCGCTTGAGGGCGGCTTCCGAAGGGGCGGCCGGCGCCGGCGGAACCGCGGGCTTGGCGGCCTCTTGGGCGAATACGGCGGCAACGGGAAGGATCAGGGCGGAGAGGGCTAACAGGCGGAAAGATTTCATGGGATCTCCTTTGTGTGTGGGAAGAACTTTAGCACGGGAGGCAAGGAGGTGCAAGAATCCGGTTGCGGCTGGTGTGGAAGAT
>CAIKKV010000341.1 GCA_903828035.1 uncultured bacterium | reverse complement strand
GGGCGCTGTTCGACCAGCCGCTGCAGGAACTCGCGATGCATGGCGCCGATGTCGTGGCAGAACTCCGCGCTCCCCATGCCCGAGAAATCCTCGATCTTGTCGAACTCGACGCGCAGCCCGCCGGAGCCGGCCGGATAGTCGGCGAACCGGTTGTGCACGAATCGCCGGGCGAGCATGTCCACGCCCACCGAGCCCCGCTCGAAGGTCAGGATAATGTCCATGTCGTGGCCCCTGTCCTTGTTCCAATCCTTGGGGTCCGGGGCGAACGCGCTGTGCGTGTGGGAGGTGAGGAACAGGCCGACGGCGCCGGACTCGAAAAAGAAGTGCGAGCAGACGTTGTCCTCGAACCCGTACTGCGGCAGGACATTCGGCCCCGCCACGCTCTGCACGGAGCGGACCGGGCCGGCCAGGTGGCGGAAGAGGTCGACCTCGTGGATCGGCTCCATGAAGAAGAGCCCGCCGCTTTTTCCGGGCCGCGTGCGCCAGAGGCCGTTGCCTTCCTCCAGCCAGCAGCCCCGGTGGTGGATGAACTCGAGCCGCCGGAGCGCCCCGAGCGTTCCGGAATCGATCAGGGCCTTCACATGCCGGCAGAAGAAGGAGATCCGCAGCTCGCAGTCGATCACGCAGAGGCGGCGGTTTCGGACGGCTGCCAGGAGCACGGCGTCGCATTCGGCCTTGTTGATGCCCATGGGCTTTTCCAGGAAGACGTGAACGCCCGCATTGAGAAAGGCCTCCGCCTGTTCGGCATGGACGTAGTTCGGGCTCGAGATGAAGACGGCGTCGAGCTTTTCCGCCCGGATCATCTCGCGGTAGTCGGCGTACATGGCGATGTGCGGATGCTTGGCCCTGCCGTCGGCCAGCTTCTGCTCGTTGATGTCGCACCAGGCGACGGTTTCATAGCCGGGGCCGCGGGCATCGGACAGCCAGCCGATATGGGCGATTCGGAGTTTATTCATGGATGCGTTCGTTCCTTCAGTTCTCAATGAGGCGGCAGGCGCCGGTTTTCCAGTCCGCCTCGAGCAGGACCGGCACGCGGGTTCCGGGAAAAACAGGGCGGGCGCGGTCAACGCCGCCGGCGGCGTCAAACACCCGCCCGGCCAGGGCGTCGAAAAAGCCCCACACGGCCACGCCGCGCGGGTAGAGATGCAGGTTGTTTCCGTTAAAGGTTTCGAAAAAGCCCATGGGGTTCTGGGTGTTGGCGGTCGTTTGCCAGCTCCAGTAGCGGTCGGCCAGGCCGCGCAGGTCCACGCCGCGGTAGAAGGCGGCCATGTCGCGCAGCAGGTTCATGGAGATCCAGCCGGGGCTGAGCGCGGCGCCCACCATGCCGGGGATGACGATCCCCGAGATCGTGCTGTTGGAAAAGGCGGTATGAACGCAGCCGTACTCGCGCAGGCAGGCGGCGGCGGCGGTTTTCAGGTCCGTGGCGAGCCGTTTGCGGGAAAGCCCCAGGTCGACGCCCACCATGTCGAGGGCGGCCAGCGCGTTTTCGGTGTAGATGTGGGCGCTGTCCCAGCCGGGGATGACGTCGAGGTCCAGGTTTTCCCCGGTCCAGGGGTTGCGGATGCCTTTTCCACCCGGCTCGAGGAGGACGGCGTAATGATCGCCCTTCCAGGCCTTTCGCTCGATGGCCCGCCGGATGCGCGCCGCCCGTTTGCGGGCGTCTGCGGCGGCCGGCGGGTCGCCCGCCTCGAGCAGCATGGCTTCGGCCGCGGTCCAGGCGGCCAGGCACTTGACGGCCAGGTAGGTCTGCTGCCGGCCGAACTGGATGGCGGGGGAGGCGTCGTCCACCGTGTTCGCCACCCCCTGGTCGGGGATGCCGGAGCCGGTCGTGTCGCAGGCCAGGATGAAGGCCAGGTAGTCGCGCACGACGCCGAGCTGGCGGTGGACGCGCGAGGCGTCGCCCGTGCGCCGCCAGTGCAGGAACAGGAGGATGAGGTAGTTGGCGGTTTCCTCGATGGCCATGTCGTGGTGGTAGGCCTGCCCGTTGGCCGAGGCGCCGGTGCCAATGTCGTGCGACTGGAACCGCAGCCCGGCGCCCCGCTCGCCGAGCGCGAGCCGGCCGTCGCGGGCGAACTCCGGCCAGGCGTCCAGCTCCAGGCCCAGGAGCTCGGGCCAGAGGGCCAGGTAGAAGGGCGCCTGGGTGTACTCCACGTCCACGGTGGAGTGGAAGAGGCAGTTGCCTTCCCAGACGGAGAGCCAGTCCCGGCCATCGCGGTCGATCCACCACGTGTTGATCAGCCAGGAGTGCAGGGTTTGGGCCAGCAGGGCGTTGACGGAAGCCGAGCAGTTGTTGCGGGCCACAATGCCGTCGACGGCGGCCGCGTTCTCGAAGAGGCTGCCCCCGTCGCGCGCGGCCCAGCCGGCGACGGCCTCGAGGCTGTCAAAGCGGCGGGCGAAGCGGAAGGGGTGGCGTTTCCCGAACACTTCGAAAACGGAGCCGTGCCACGTGCACCAGGCCAGGTCCAGCCGGGCGGCCGTCGGATCGGTGGTGGGGACGGGGCAGGCAAAGCCGGCGTCCGTGGCGCGCCCCTGCAGCGCCACGAACCGGTCGTGCTGGGGAATGCGCTCCGTCCGCGTGGTGTCGCCCTCCGTGGGGAAAGGCTGGCGCAGGGCGGTGCTGTCAAAAAACAGGTCGCCGGCCGCGGGGCCGCTCCGGGTAAAGCGGAAGCCCTCGCCGCCGATCTCGAAAAAGAGCTCGGCTTCGGGGGGGCGGCTGATCTGCGTGTTCCAGCGGAAGTGGCCCGGCAGGTGCTCCAGCTCCAGGCGGATGCCGAGCACGGGGATGGTGGAGAAGTCGGGATCGCGCGGGCGGAACGGGGTGACGAACGTCAGGATGACCTTGAGGGCCGACTCCGCGTCCACGCCGATAAGGCGGATGGAGCAGGGGCTGATGCGCTGGTCGAGGAAGTCGAACGGGACGCCTTCGCCGCCCAGCGGGAAAATCCGGCGCCGGCCGTGGATGACGGCTCCCGCGGCCACCCGGGCAACCGGCATGCCGCTGTAGGCGTCGAAGCGGATGAGCCGCAGGCCGCGGGCGACGGGATCGAGCACGAATCCATGGCGCGCGCCCAGTACGGAAAGGGGTTCGCATTGCAGGTGCATGGGAGCTACTCGCTGAAACGGATTTCCGCGAAATCCGAGAGGTTGTCGCTCGTGATCGAGCCGGTGGTGTTCATGCGCTGGTATTCGCGAACGCTACCTTCCCGCTTGGGGGGGCCGCCGGCAATGTTCGACCGGTCGCCCACGCGGTGGCGGGTGAAGTTGCCGGTCCAGAACGACGAGCTGGCGGCACCGGGGGTGGGGAGCCGGGCGTTCGGGAAGAGGGCGAAGGGCAGGAAGACTTCGAGGCTCCAGAAGTCGGGCCCCTTGAAGACGCCCGTTTTCATCGTCGTGGCTTCCCACGTCAGATCCTTGTTGTGGTTGTCCAGGGTGTTCCCGGCGGCGTTGATGATGATCTGGTGGAAATCGCCGGCGCTCTGTCCCGAGGGGTCGAGGAAGAGCTCCACGTTATCGTCCCACCACATCTCGCCGTTGTCGTGGCCGCCATGGCGCGTCTCCAGGAGGTCCATGAAGGGCTCGCTCATGCGGAAGCCGAGGTAGATGCCCTCGGGGGTCCAGAGGCCGCTCAGGACGGTGGGGTACTGGGCGGGAGCGCCTTTGTCCTTGCCGGTGGCCTTGACGAAGGAGACGGGCAGCGCGCGCTCCCAGTTGGGCTCGTCGAGCTTGCCGTCCAGCACGGGCGCCTCTCCGACTTTCTGGAGCAGGAGCGGCTTGAAGCCGGTTCCCTCGGCGAAGTCGCGTGACTCCTTGAAGAAGGCCTCGAGATCTTCCTTTAGATAGTCGAGGCGGGCCATGATCAGGGGGTCGGCTTTGGCTTCCTCCCGGGCGCGGGCGTAGAGGGCTTCCATGTGCTTGACGGTCTCGCGGGGGAAGCTGATCTCGTAGATGGCCTTCGGGGAGAAGCGGCCGTCGGGCCAGCGGCTATCCTCCCAGCCCTTCATCTGCAGGCCCACGAGCTCGCGCATGGCGGCGGCGGCGGGCCCGAAGAGCCGCTCGCAGAAGGAGTCGATGGCGGCGTCGACCGGGAAGTCGGGATTCCACAGGCACTTCATCCAGGCGTAGAGGCTGACGGTCTGGCGCGGCCAGTGGTTGAACTCGCCATTGATGAAGGTGCCCACGGTCTTGTCGCGATTGGCCAGGTAGAAGCGCTGCACCACGTGGGGATAGAGGAAGGCGGCCTTGGTTTTATGGGCGGGCCACACATCGTACTCCCAGTTCTGGATCTTCCGGCCCGAGGCGGCCATCCAGGAGTCGATGTTGCGCTGATCCGCCGCCAGGACGGAGGGCTCCTTGTAGGAGGCCATGCCCGGCATGCCGCAGATCTGCACCTCCACATTATCGGGAAAGCGGGCGCCTTCGGGGCAGGTGGTGTAGTTGAGGTAGGGCAGGAAGATGATGGTGAAGGGGCGGTCCGGCCAGCGGGTCTTGACCGCCTGGGCCAGGTTGGCGACAAAGCGGACCATGATCCGGGACGCCGTGCCCTGAGAGCCGCCGTCCTTGTTCCACATCGCCTTGCAGTCCGGGCAGGTGCAGGAGAGCTCCACATCGGCCGGGGAGACGGTGATCGCCTGGCCGTTCATGATCCCCAGGAAGAATTTTTTCTTGTCGACGAAGTTCTGGATCTGCTCGAGATAGGCTTCGAGGGTTTTCGGGCTGCTATAGCAGAGGACGCTGAAGTCGCGCGTGCCGTCGGCCTTGAGCTGGAAGACCTCCGGGGCGGTGTTGGTGTAGGCGGTCTTCGACCAGTTCGGCGAATGCACCTTCAGGTCGACCGGCCAGGAGTTCCCGGCCCGGAGGAATTGGTGCAGAGGCCCCATTTGCAGTCCCGCGCCACGCCAGGGATCGTTGGAGTCGGGCCAGATGACGCGCTTGCGGAAGTAGGGGGCGTCCTCGATCCAGAGCGGGGGAACGGCGAGGGTGGAGGCCGGGATGACGCAGATGCCGAAATCGTCGCCGTTGGTCTGGGGGATGGGCAGGAACCAGCGGACGCCGAGCACGCGCTCGGCGAACTCAAAAGAGCCCCAGATGGCGCCGTTGATTGGCGAATTGGTGTTTCCGGTGATAAACACCTTGTTTCCGACGGTTTTGATCGCAAAGCCCTCGGCCGGCATGGCGTCGGGCTTCAGCCCGGCCTGGGCGGCCTCGGGGCAGGCCCCCAGCACCAGGGCGGGTCCCTCGGGGACGCGGTTGGTGATGGCCAGCTTGGCTCCGGAGGTCTTTTCGATGAAAAACTGGAGCCTCTTGGCGGCTTCGGCCATCGGGCGGGACTTGGGGCCCGGGACGGCGATGACGGCGGCGGGAGCCCCGTTTGAGACGATCAGGACCGGCTCCTGCTTCGGCGCCTCGCGCACGGTGACGGGATTCAGGTCCTTGGCCTCCCAGGGCGCGGCGCCCGCGGCGCCGGGTTTTGCGGCCAGAACGGAAACCAGGAAACAGAGGCTTAAGATCCTGCGTGACATGACTCGCTCCTATTGTTACCGCCATAGAATAACAAAGACAAAGATCGAATCTCAAGCGTTTTGTTGGTTATGGGTCCTGATCCGGTCGTGAATTACGATTGCGATTAAAACCGGAATACACCACAATGAAACGTTGACTACTCATTTTTTGGTGAAAGGCCGGATATGCACGATATCGCCCCGGAAAAAACGTTGCGCGAGAAGATGGTGGAGCTGGTGGACAACCTGCCGCCGGATCAGGTGACCCTGGCCCTGGTGCTGGACCGGATCGGCCATGAGGGCTGGCTGTTGTTCTGTGTTTTCCTGACGCTGCCCTTCATGGTGCCGGTCTCGAGTCCCGGGGTCAGCACGGTTTTCGGGGCGGTAATCCTGCTTATCGGC
Organism: uncultured bacterium; assembly: GCA_903828035.1. Next base: position 283 of record CAIKKV010000341.1, on the reverse strand, counting down.
ATCAACCTGACCTTGGATCGGCCGCACCGGCTGCCGGCCCGCCTGATGCAGCGGTCCTTTCCCAGCGCCAAGTTGAAATCGGCCCTGACCAAGGGGACCGTCTGGCTGAAGCGCCTCGAGCGGATCAGTCATCCGCGCCTCTCCGTGTTCGCCCAGGGGTATGTGGCCGACCGGATGAACGGGCTGATGCTGGTCCTGGGCGCCCTTCTCCTGATGATGCCCTTCGGGCTGGTGCCCTTTTCCAACACCCTGCCGGGGCTCGCCATTCTCTTTCTGGCGGTGG
>CAIKKV010000340.1 GCA_903828035.1 uncultured bacterium | reverse complement strand
GCTTCGCCGAGATCGCCCAGATGAAGTTGAACCGCTTGTGGGCGGAAGCGGAGAGACCGGTGGGCGCCAATGCCGAACTTCTTTCCCCCGCGCCCGGGACGGTCGCGGCGCCGCCAGCCGGGACCGGGGGCGCTCCAAGAATCCAGACCGAAGAGGAATACGGCGCCTTGCCGAAAGGAAGCATCTATGTCGATCCCAAGGGCAACTTGAGGAGGAAGTCATAATGGGTTGGCAAGATGATCCGATTGTCACAGATAGACCGAAGTGGGAGTCCGATCCGATTATTTCCTCCGCTCCTTCGGAATCGGCGACGACACTTGCGGCACCGATGATCGACATCAAGGCAGGCAGTGCTATGCCTATGCTAATCGCTCCTTCCGCAAACCCCTACTCCGCAGGACGCTATCCGCTCGGCCGCCTCTATACCGTCGGGGATGCGGCAACTTATCGGCGATCGGATATTCTTACCGGCTTAGAGGAATCGATAGGTTCCATGCGCGTAACGCGGGTGGATTATGACGAGGACCTGGTTGAATACAACAATGGCGGCATGATCACGGACTTGATGGGCAACCTTCTCAAAGAAGGCCCCATTCGATTCAACGTACCCCGGCAATGGGTGCCGACCGAGTTTCAGTTGGGAAAGAAATGGACCGCCATCTACCGCAGAACGGAGAAAGGACGGACTCTGGATGCCTCCATTGACATGCGGATTGTGAAGAGGGAAACCATAAGCGTCCCCGCCGGAACCTTTGACGCTTTCCTGATTGAAGGAGCCGGCCTGGACTATTCGGGGACCAGCGCCGAGGTGAAGCAGTGGCTGACCCCGGGGATAAATTTCGTGATAAGGCTCGCACAAATAAACCGATACAGAAGCGGGGGGTACCACCTGAGCCGGAGGTGGGAACTTCGTTCCTTGCGCCAGCAGACCGTGGATCTGAAATGCGTGGCGCCCGCGGACGGATTGCATCGAAACCTGGTGATCAAGAGTAGCTGCGTTTGAAAGGTGGGTGAGCGCGCTAGCGCTCGGCCGCGCTTGCGGTCCCGGCAATTCGCGGCCGAGCCGAAATGGCTGGCCCGCCCGCCCGTGGCTCCCTGGGCTATTTGCGCCCGAACATCGGTTTGATCCATGCGATCAACAGCGGGGCGACCAGGACGATCGCGCCGACGGCCAGGATCGTTCCGGAAATCGGACGCGTCAGGAACACCGACAGGTCGCCGCGGCTGATCATCATCGCCTCGCGGAAGCTTCTCTCCATCATCGGACCGAGGACCAGGGCCAGCACCAGCGGCGCCAGGTCGTACTTCAGCCGTCTCAGGAAATAGCCCAGCAGGCCGAAGCCGATCATGAGCCAGATGTCGAGCATCGAATTGTTGACCGAGTACACGCCCACCATGCACAACAGCAAGACGATGGGCATGAGCAGGTACAGCGGCGTGCGGATGATGTTGGCAAAGACGCCGACCAGAGGCAGGTTGAACACGAGCAGCATGAAATTGCCGATGTACATGCTGGCGATGACGCCCCAGAAAAGGTCAGGCTTTTCGGTCATCAGCAGCGGACCGGGGTTGATGCCGTGGATCAGCAGCACCGCCATCACCACCGCCATCGCGGGCGTGAAGGGAATTCCCAGCGCCATCAGGGGCACATAGGCTGCGCCGACAGAGGCGTTGTTGGCCGCTTCAGGGCCTGCGACGCCCTCAATCGCACCCTTGCCGAACTCGCCGTGTTTGTCGAGCTTGCTCTCCACTGAATAGGAAACCATGGTCGAGATGACCGGCGAGGGGCCTGGAATCAGTCCGACGAAAAAGCCGATGAAGGAGCCGCGTATCATGGGCCAGAACGAGCGCCTCCATTCCGTGAAGGTCGGCCACAGATCGCGGAAGCGGACCTTTTGCAGTTGCACCCTCCCCATGGTCTGCTCGGCGGTGACAAGCACTTCGGAGATGCCGAAAAGCCCCATGGCGACGGGCAGAAAATCGATCCCCTGGGCCAGCAGCGGTTGCTTGAAGGTGTAGCGCATATAGCCGGCCACGGTTTCCATGCCTACCGTTCCCAGGGCGAGCCCGAGGGAGATCATCAGCAGCGATTTGAACAGATCGCCCCCGGTGAGCCTCGACATGATCACGAGCCCGACCAGGGCGACGGCCAGGTATTCGGGCGGGCCGAACTTGAGCGCCGCCGTCGCCAGCGTCGGGGCGAGGAAGCTCAGACCGATCAGGCTGATGGTCCCGGCGACGAACGAGGCGACGGCTGCGACCGCGAGCGCGGCCCCGGCACGCCCCCGGCGCGCCATCTGATAGCCCTCGATCACGGTGATGACCGAGGCGGCCTCGCCGGGAATGTTGAGCAGGATCGAGGTGGTCGAGCCGCCGTACATCGCGCCGAAGTAAATGCCGGCGAAGAGGATCATGCCCGCGGTCGGGTCGAAGCCGTAAGTCGGGG
>CAIKKV010000339.1 GCA_903828035.1 uncultured bacterium | reverse complement strand
TTTGCAAAAAATCAGGACGGGCAGGTATGGGCCAGCCCCACGGCGATTTTCCAGACAGTGGCCGCGGCGGGCCCGGAGCCCGTCAACTTAAGATCGGCAGCCCGCTTCACGATATTGGCCGGTGCGGCGGTCACTACGACGGGCGGGGGTGTGATTGTTGGCGATGTCGGGGCGAGTCCGATCGCCGGGTCTGCCATCGGCATCCCGCCGCCTCAAGTGAACGGGACCATCTACGCGGTCGATGCCACGGGAACCCAGGCGCCGAATGTCGTGATCGACCCTGTGCTGTTGACTGCGGCCAAAAGTGATTTGACCCTTGCGTACACCGATGCGGCCGGACGAACACCCGTACCCACGGGAGCCTTTCTGAACCCCGGTGCCGGGAATCTTGCCGGGCTGAACCTCGTTCCCGGCCTCTACAAATTCACAAGCACGGCTTTAATAACGGGCGATGATGTCACGCTTACGGGCGGGCCCAATGATGTCTGGATCTTCCAGGTCGCCTCCGACCTCCAGGTGGGCAGCATGGTTCAGGTCATTCTGGCGGGAGGCGCGCAGGCCAGAAACATTTTTTGGCAAGTCGGTACGTCAGCGACGATCGGCACGTTTGCGGTGATTAAGGGAACCATCCTGGCTGAACAGGCCATCACCATGAACACCAGTAGCACAATGGAAGGCCGGGCCTTGGCGTTCGAAGCCGGGGTTACCTTCAACGGCGATAGCGGTAGCATGCCGTTGCCGACGACTCCCTTTTTTACACATATCTACAGAACGAACAGTGTCTCTGCGACTGTGATCCTCAACACCACGCCTCATTTCCCCCTGACGCTGCAAGCCTGTCCTGATCTGCTGCTCGCGGATTGGTCGACGATCACGACGGATACCCCGGCCAGCACCACTTGGATGTATACCGACTACACCGCCACGGCGATTGTGACTCAGCGTTTCTATCGGGCATTCATCACCCCGTAATGCCAGCTGCGGCAGGCACACGTTCCGTATCAGGCTGAGCGAGTCGGGGGCTGAAATACGGAACAGTGCCACCCAAGGGACGTCAGGCCAAGACCCGCGCCACAGCTTCGCGCAGGGCGTGTGCGGTGTAGGGTTTGGCGGCGGCACCCATGAAACCGTATCCGGCAGGGTTGGCCATCACCGGATCGTCGGCGTAGCCGCTGGAAACGATGGCCCGGACGTGCGGGTCAAGTGCCAGAAGGTCTTTGATCACTTCCTTGCCGCCAGGTCCGCCTGGGATGGTCAGATCCATGATGACTGCGTCAAAGGGTGCCTCGGTTTCCAGCGCCTGTCTGTACAGCGCGATGGTCTCTCGGGCGTTGGTAGCGGTCGTGACCGTGTATCCGCAGGGTTTGAGCATGCAGGCGGCAAGCCTGCTGACCGCATCTTCGTCGTCCATCACGAGGATCTTGGCAGGGTGGGCAGGGGGCAGGCATTCTTGAGCAGGCGGCTTGGGTTCATCTGTCAATTGGGATGAGGACGCTGGCAGGTAGAACGTAAAGGTTGCGCCCTTGCCCAGTTCCGAAGCAATGTCGATAAGGCCACCGTGT
>CAIKKV010000338.1 GCA_903828035.1 uncultured bacterium | reverse complement strand
CGATTAGCGGAAATGCGCGAGCTGATTTTGGAGCTCAGCCAGCCGACAACGGAGCGGCGCGGGCTGGTGCCCCGACGCTCCCAGTTGGAGGCTGGATCAGCCCAAAAGCAGCCGCGCATTAACGCCGAAACGCCGCAACCCGACGGGTCATCCGCATCCGCTTCCCGCCTATTTGCGCATCAGCGTCGCCACGGCCACGCCCACGCTCACCGACACGTTCAGCGAAGCCCCCGGCCAGACGCCGGGAATGGTCACCAGGCCCGAGCAGGCCTTGCGCACCGCCGGCGACATGCCCTCGTTCTCGTTTCCAAACACGAGGCACGCGGGATGGGGCATCGGGGCCGCGCCGAGATGCTTGTCCGCATCCGTCTCCAGCCCGATCACGGCCAGCCCCTTCCCCTTCAGGACCTCCAGGCAGGGGGCCAGGTGCAGGGTGGCAAAGACGCTGATCCGCTCGGCCCCGCCCTCGGCCATGAGCAGGAAGGCGCTGCTCATGCGGACGCCCGGCTCCTGTCCGCCCATGATGAGCCCCTCGATGCCGAAAAAGGCGCACGTCCTGACAATGGCGCCCAGGTTGTGCGGATTCTCCACGCGGTCCACCGCCACCCAGTTCGTCCCGGGGCGCAGGCTTTCCTCGGAAAAACGCCGGAGCAGGCGCGGCCGCACCTCCATCACCACGCCCTCGTGATGCATGCCGCCCGCCACGCGGACCAGCTCCTCATCCTTCAGCTCCCGGTAAACCCGCCGCTGGGAGGCCGCCCACTTCAGCATCGGCGCCAGGGCGCGCAGCCGGTCGGCCCGGTAGAAAATCCGGATAATATCGTCCCGGCGGGCCTCGTAAATCGCCCGGCAGGTCCGGAATCCATACACCGCTTGCTCTTCTTCGCGCTCGCGCTCGTCGCTCATACATCCGCCTTTTCTTCCGCTCCGCCCGGCTCCAACATCCGCTCCGCCCGATAGGACGACCGAACCAGGGGCGCCGAGGCCACACCTGTAAAACCGATTTCCAAGGCCTTGCGCCCGAATGCCTCAAATTGTTCCGGGGGGACAAACCGATCCACCGCCGCATGCGAAGGCGAAGGCGCCAGGTACTGGCCGATGGTCAGGAACACCACCCCCGCCGCCCGCAAATCCTTCATCGCCTCTTCAATCTCCGCATCCGTCTCCCCCAGCCCCACCATGAGCCCGGACTTCACCCGCACGGCCAGCCTTCCCCGCCAGGCGGCCGCCGCCCTCAGGACGCCCAGGGAGCGCTCGTAATCCGCCTGCGGCCGGATGACCGCCTGGAGCCGCCGCACGGTCTCCAGATTGTGGTTCAACACATCCGGATGCGCTTCCAGCACGGCGGCCAGGGGAGCCGCTTCGCCCTTGAAATCGGGGATCAGCACTTCCACCGAGGCTTCGGGCAGGCTCGCCCGCAGCGCCTGGATGGTCTGCGCGAAAATCGCCGCGCCGCCATCGGGCAGGTCGTCGCGCGTCACGCTGGTCACCACCACATGCTTCAGCTTCATCGTGGCGGCGGCCTCGGCCACCCGGGCGGGCTCGCCCTCGTCCACCGGAGCCGGCCGGCCGTGGCCCACCGCGCAGAAGCGGCAGTTGCGCGTGCAGGTGTCGCCCAGGATCATGAACGTGGCCGTGCCCCGTCCGAAGCACTCGTGCTGGTTGGGGCATTGCGCGCCCTGGCACACGGTGTTGAGCCGGCCGCTTTCCAGGATATGGTGCACGGCCGCCGCATCCTCATTGTGCGCCAGCCTCACTCGTATCCATGGTGGTAAACGTGCCATAGCCGCTAGAATACCATGCCCAGGCGAAAACCGGTATTGGAATCGGCTCCGCACTCCACCAGACCTGCGCGCCCTCTGTGGTAAAATCTTCTCTTCTTTCATTCTGCGTACTATACTGACGGCATGACCGTTACCCATAATCATGCCCGCCTCTCCCGCCGGCGATTCCTGGTCGGCAGCGGCCTGGCCCTGGCCGCCTGCGCCACCGGTTGCGGCGGCCGGGTGGCCGACCTTGCCGCGGCCTCCCCCGATTCCCCCACTCACGAAGCCCTCTTTTACGAAAAGCTCGACCGCCAGATCATCCGCTGCCACCTGTGCCCGCGCGGCTGCGTCATCCCCCCCGGCAGACGCGGATTCTGCAAAGTCCGCGAAAACCGGGCGGGCGTCCTCTTCACGCTCGTCTACGGCCGCCCCGTGGCGCTGCACATCGACCCGGTCGAAAAGAAGCCCTTCTTCCACGTCCGGCCAGGCACGCAGGCGCTTTCCCTCGCCACCGCGGGCTGCAACTTCACCTGCCAGTTCTGCCAGAATTACGATATCTCCCAGGCGGCGCCGGAGGAAGTGTCGGCGCCTGACCGGTCCCCCGACGACTTGGTCAAGCAGGCCAAAAGCGCCTCCTGCGGCCTGCTGGCCTACACCTATTCCGAGCCGGTCATTTTCTATGAATACATGGCCGACTGCGCCCGCGCCGCCCGGCAGGCCGGCATCGGCAGCGTCATGGTCTCCAACGGCTTCATCACCCCCGAAGCCCTCACGCAACTCGCCCCCCTGCTGACCGCGGTGAAGATCGACCTCAAGGGCTTCTCCGACGCCTTCTACCGCGACACCTGCGGAGGCCGGCTGCAGCCGGTGCTCGACACCCTGAAGCGGCTGAAGAAGCTGGGGATCTGGACAGAGGTGGTGACGCTCGTGATTCCCGGCCTCAACGACAGCGACGATGAACTCCAGCGCCTCTCGGCCTGGGTGGCCACCGGGCTCGGCCCCCAGGTGCCGCTGCATTTTTCGCGCTTCACCCCGATGTACCGGATGCGCAACCTGCCGCCAACCCCCTACGAAACGCTGAAAAGGGCGCGCGCCCTGGCGATGAGGGAAGGGTGCCGCTTTGTCTACATCGGCAATGCGCCGGGGCTGGGCGGCGAGAATACCGCCTGCCCCGCCTGCGGCCAGGTCCTGATCGAGCGGATCGGCAACCGCATCCTGTCGAACCGGCTTGAAAACGGCGCGTGCCCCGCCTGCCGCGCGGCCATCCCCGGCATCTGGTCGTAACGACTCAGGCCGTTTCGCGCGCCGCGGCCAGGCAAAGCGCCAGCATCGTATTGGCGAACGCCACCACGAAGCAGGCCAGCCCCACCCCGAGGGCGGGAATCAGCACCAGCCCCACCAGCAGCGCGCCCAGGGCCGCCCCGAGATTGTCGGCGGCATGCGTGGAGCCCGCGGCCGCGGTAAGCGCCTCGCCCTTTTCCCGCAGCAGCCGGTTGATCATCGGAAACAGGATGCCCACCGAGGCGCCCGCCAGGACCATGCACCCGTGCAAAACCCACTCGGCCAGCGCCCGCTGGGTGATCCCCGCCCCCAGCCACACCGGCAAGGCCATTCCCAGGATGACCGGCAGCGTGCAGGCGGCAACCGAAAGGCTCCAGGCCGCTTTTGAATCGGCCGTCTCAAATCGCCGCACCAGCAGCGCCCCGGCGGCCAGTCCGGCCATGAACAGCGCCACGATGAAAGCCAGCCGTTCATACACATAGCCGAACAGCGACTGGGACAGGAAAATCAGGATCAGCTCAAACGCCATGGCCGTAAATCCGGCCACGGCGATGGCCATCCGCAGGAATCCGCGGACCATGGCCTGGCGCCGGCGGCCCCTGAAAAACAGAAGGGCCGAGATCAGGCCCAGCGCGCCGATCAGCATGGCGGCGCACACCCACTCCGCCAGGACCAGCCCCTGGACGCTCGCCAGCTCCCACAGCAGCCGCTCCATGCGCGAGTTCGAAAACCGGTTCCAGCGGAGCAGCATGAACAGGTGCGTCACCGGATGATTAAGCGTGTTCACCGCCACCGGAATCGCCTCAAGCGCCTCGCGGGTGGCGGCCCTCTTCACCGGATCAAGGGATTCATCCGACAGGAACTGCTCCGGCTTGAAACAGGAGGAATGGATCCCGGCCGCCGCGGCGGAGGCCGCCAGTTCGGCCCGCTCCATCGGCACCCCGGCTTCCCGGTCCGAGGCGAAAAAGGCGATCCGCGCGCCATAGGTCACCTGGACGGACGGGAACTCCCGGGACAGGGTGCGGTAAACCGAGGCGGCGAGCAAGCCGGTTTCCGCCTGAAGCTCTTCCGAGGCCTCGACGGAGGTCCACAGGAATCCGTCCGCCTTCAGCAGGCGGCGCAGCGACCGGTAGAACTCGGCCGTGTAAAACCGGTTCAAGCCCACCGTTTCCGGCTCGGGCGCCATCAGCAGAATGATGTCATAGGCGGCGGCCTCCGACTGCCGGGCAAACCAGACCGGATCGAACGGGGCCACCCGGAAGCGCCCCTTGGAGGCTTGGACGAAGGCCGGGTCCGCCGTGAGCCGCCAGATCCAGGGATCGGTTTCCACATAGGTGACCGAACAGCCCGGATGGGCCAGCAGCGCGCGCCCCAGATCGGCGGGATTGCCGCCGATCAGCAGGACCGACAGCGGCCCCGAATGCCGGGCCAGAATGCCGTGGATGAGGGGCTCCGACTGGACGGGATCGGGGAACATGAACAGCGGCTGGCTGTTGGCGTAGAGGACAGCCTGCTTCCCCATCAGAATCACCGTGAGCCGCTGGTAGGGCGATTCCACCCGCGCCGCCACCTCCACCGGCCGGCCGGAGGCGGCCGCCCACCGGGGCGCCTCCCAGTTCAGCGCGCTCTTTTCCACCAGATCCGGGTAGAGGACTGGAATCAAGCCGGCGACCAGGGCGAGGGCAGCGGCCAGGATCCGCCGCCAGGGCGTGAGCAGGCTGGCGGCAAGCGCCGCGAAGCCGATCGCCGAGGCGCCCAGCGCGGCGGCCAGCGTCGCAAGCCCGCCCGCCATGGCCGCGCCGAAGGCCAGGCCGCCCGCCAGGCTGCCCAGCGATTCCAATCCATAGATCCGGCTGATGCCAAGCCGCTTCCCCTCGCTGGCCAGCCGGCAGGCACAGGGAAAGGCCACGCCCTGCAGCACGCAGACCGGGCCCAGGACCAGAAGGAACAGCCGGGCCAGCTGGGTAAACGGAAGATTCGTGTACGCCGGAATGCCCAGCAGATCCTTGGAGCGGATCAGGCCGTACAGCAACAGCGGCGGCAGCAGGGCGAGAGTCAGCAGGGCCCCGCTGAAGAGAAGCCGGAGCGCCTTGCTGGTCCAGTGGCGCGCCGCGGCCCGGCCAACCAGCGCGCCGGCGCTGATGGCCAGGAACCAGATGCCGAAGGCCGCGCCAATGGTCAGCTCGTTGCCCGAAAAGGCGGCCAGCATCTCTCGCATGAGGAGCATCTGGACCACCATCGCATGGCCGCCCAGGAAAAACATCGAAAGGGCCATTACTCCTCCGCCAGGACCACGCTTTCAAACACGTGGAACGTCGACTCTTCCTTCCACGCATCGGGTGGGAGGCCCGCCTTTTCGCTCAGCGACGCGAGCGTTTCCTCAACCGTCCACCCCTGCTCCGGCGCCACCTCCGGCAGATAAACCGCCCGATGCCGGCCCTTGGCCATGATGATGCCATTCCTTCCGATCACAAACTCCTTCCAGGACGCAATGGGACGGATGGGGCTGAGTATCGACACATCCACATGAATGGCCCGAAGCTCCTCCGGCCCGACCGGACTGAACCGCGGATCATGCATGGCGGCATGGACGGCGTTGTCGTGGACCGACTCGAACAGCGGCGCCTCCGGCTCCAGGGAGCCGATGCAGCCGCGCAGGCGCCCTTGGATCTTGAGCGTGACAAAGGTGGCCGTCACCTCCTTCATCTTCGGCGTCACGGCGTACCGGGAGAAGTCGAACTCTTTCGTCTTGCCCTCGACGACCCAGGCCAGCGTGTCCCGGGCGATGGCCAGCAGGGTCTTCTCTTCCGCCTTGGAAAGGCCGGGCGACCAGGCGGCGGCGCTGCCGGCCGCGGTTCCGCCAGGGGTGAAAAAGCCGATGGCCGCATAGGAGACGCAGTGCTGGTAATCCCCGGTGCGATCGCCGGAGGTCAGCTTGGCCAGCACGCGGCCCTCCACGGGCTCCTTTATCTCATCGAGAATGCCGATCAGGATGTCGATGGGAAAACGGCCGCAGATGGTGTCGCCCGTTTTCTCGCAATGCGCCCGGAAAGCGGCCCTGTTCCGCGTGGCGACGGCCGAGGACGCCTCGTCCAGATACGCATACAAGTGCTCGCGAACATCTTCCGTGAAGGGCAGGTAGCCGAAGTCTTCGCCGTAGTGGGTGAAATCGGAGGAGGCGATCACCAGGGTGCGGTCGGTGACGAAGGGCGCCAGCGCCTTGGAGGCCCGGTCCAGGTCAGCCGCCGAAAGGGAACCGCAGATGATGGGAACCAGGGAAAACCGGCCCAGCGCGGTCTGAAGAAGCGGCAGCTGAACCTCCACGGCATGCTCCCGGGTGATCAGGGCGGGCTCGCGGCTGAAGCCCGGCAGGGCGGCGATCTGGTCGCACGCCGGCCGGTCAAGCGGCACGGCGCCGAGCGGCGTGGCGTATTGCGCCATGCCGAGGGTCGGCAGCGCCAGGCCGCGGAACCCGCGCGTGTGCGAGGGCGCCAGGATCAGAACGCGATCGTAGTCGCCCGGTTTCAACGCCGCGTAGGCGGTGGCGGCGCAGGAGCCCGAATAGACATACCCGGCATGCGGCGCCACGGCGGCGCGAAGCCGGCCGCCGCCGGGAGCCGGCGCGCCCTTGAGCAGGCCCCGCACCGCGCGATCGAGCTTCCTGGCATCCTCTTCATAAAACATGCCGGCCACGGCCGGCGGACGAATCTGGCCGGCCGGAGCGGCGGGCGACGCGGTACGAACGGCCGACTCGGAGGCCCGGCCTTTGCAACCCATCATCATGACCATGGCGCACATCAGACACACTCCCTTGCGAAGGATAAAACAGGGCATGGCGGCTCCTTCATCAAAAGTCCGCTTGAACTGGACTCCCACGGGGGCAAAGTATATTCTATTACAGTCTGAAAGGAATTCCTTTTTTATGCGCCTTTTCGCCATGACAACCGGGTTGTTCGGGATGGCCCTCGCCTGCCTGGCGGCCAATCCCGTCATTCCCGGCGAGCAGGCGTTTTCAGGCCGCCTCGACGCCTCTTTGGCACACGAATCGCGGGCCGCCCTGGACAGGGGGCTGGCCTGGCTGGCGGCCCTGCAGCGGGCCGATGGAAGCTGGGATGGGGCCGACCGTCCCGATCTCACGGCGCTCCCGTTGCTGGCCTTTGCCGGCAGCCCCAACCCCTCGGATGAGCCCCTCCGGCGGCGCGGCCTGGCCTGGCTGGGCCGGGCGGCCACCAACAGCGCCGGGCCGGTCATGATGTTCAGCCTGCTGGCCCTGACGCGGGAAGCCGCCGCCCGTCCCGAGCTAAAGCCCCTGTTGCCGGGGCTCCGCGACCGCCTGGCGGCCACGCCCCTTCCCTCCGAAACCCGCCTCCTGGCCGTCCGCCTGCTCGCCCTGCACGCGCTTCCGCCCCCCCCGCCCGCCCTGGAAGCCACCCAGCGGCTCGCCCGGGTTCGGATTGCCACCCTCGCCGACGCCGCCTCCGTGCTGCTGGGGCTCCAGGCCGCGGGAGCCGCGCGAAACGATCCCGCGATGTGGAACGCCTTCAGCTGGATCGCCCGCCACAGGGATGCCTTTTCGCCGGACCGGTATGACACGCTGGACTACGAAGACCAGTTGATCCTGGCGCTGGCGCTGGCGCAAACCGGCGAAAACCGGCTCCCCCTCAACGACCGGACGCTCCTCGCGTGGCGCCCCCTCCTGGCGCGCAACCTGATCAACCGGCAGCAGGTTGACCCGAAAACAGGCGCCCTTTTCTGGACGCCTGCGGATGGCCGGGGCGAACACGACACCCTTGCCGCCACCTGCTACGCGCTCCTGGCCCTCCAAGTCGTCCTGGCGGAATAGGATTCGGGAAAGATGGACAAGGCGGAAAAGGTTCCGTAAGATAAACACACTTTTCAGCAACAGGGGGACTTCCATGAAAATCGACACGTTTATCAGCGTCGGCGAAAACATCCACTGCACGCGCATCTTCAAGGTGGGCGGCAAGAACGTCGCTCCCAACGCCAAGGGCGAGCAGGTCATCCTCTACAAAGCCGGCAAGGACACGCGCGAACTGCCGGTGCCGAAGGTGTTCCTCGACGGCGGCGACTGGGCGAACGGCAAGGTCAAGCATTGCGCCGTGGCCATCTGGCAGGGCAATGATGGCGATGCGGCCGGCAAGGCCGCCGGCGTTGATTACCTGCAGGCCCTTGCGAAGCGGCAGGAAATGCAGGGCGCCACCTATCTCGACATCAACGTCGACGAGTTCTGCACGGACATCGCCGAGCGCGTCCGCCTGATGAAGTGGACGGTCGATGTGATCCAGAAGGCCGTCAAGATCCCGATGAGCATCGACTCCTCCAACACGGAAATCCTGCGCGCCGGCCTCTCCGCCTGCGATCCCGCCCGCGGACGCCCCATGGTCAACTCGGTCTCCCTCGAGCGCACGGACGCCATCCGCACCGCCGCCGAGTTCAAGGCCGTGGTCATCGCCTCGGCGGCCGGCGAAAAAGAGCTTCCGAGCACAACGGACGAACGCCTCGCGAATGTGGCGCGGCTGATGGTCCTCCTCAAGAAAGAGGGCTTCGACCTGCCGGCCATCCACATCGATCCGCTGGTGTTCCCCATCTCGGTTGACGCGGAGAACGGAAACCGGTTCCTCGAAGCCGTGGCGGCGATCCGCAAGACCTATGGCCCGGCCATCCACATCGTGGCGGGCCTGAGCAACATCTCCTTCGGCATGCCCAACCGCAAGCTCATCAACCAGGTGTTCAGCTACCTGGCCGTGGAAAAGGGCGCGGACGGCGGCATCGTGGACCCGGCCCAGATCGGCAAGGAGATCCTGAACGGGCTCGACCCGCAGGCCAAGGACTTCCAGCTGGCCTCCGACCTGCTGACCGGCAAGGACGAATACGGGATGGCCTTCATCGAGTCCTTCCGCGGCGGCGAAGCCTGAGGATTCCGGAACGGAATCAGAGGCAGTTCCATGCATCTTGCCATGATGCCGCATTGACTCTTGTCGAGCGGATTGCGTGGGGTTCCCTCTTTCCGCCCGACGAGACGTTCCTCGGAAAATATTTATTGCTTGAGTGGTTCAAAGAGGGCTTTGGCCGGAAGCCATCTCGCGCGCCGCCCGACGTGAGCGAAGCGAACCGGGCGCGCGATGGGCTAGCCGGGTTCGGCGTTCCGCCAGCCGGAATATGGCGCGGCGATTTTCCGATGATGAGGGGCGACGGCGAGGAGACGTGGAATAATGGTCCCGGCTCCCCTAGCCGTCGCCCCTCAGGGCGGAAAAGTGCCCGCCAGATTCCGGCCGGAACGCCGAATCCCCGCTGGTAACCCGCCGCCACCAGGCGCATGGCGGATCAGCCCAAAAGCGGCCGCCCATTGGCGCCCGAAACGGCGCAACCCGCATCACGCAACCCACGCCCACGCTGTTGCATTTGCTCCTGGAATCAGGGCCCTTTGAAGGGATAATCCCGGATCAGGCCCGATAGGCTGCAGGAAACGGTCTTACCGCTTTTCAACATCACACGGATGCCGTCCGCCCCCTCCGCTTCCATTCCCGCCACAGGCGATTCAGCGCCATGGGGCGCCAGCACGGTGCCCCAGAAGACATGCTTCCCCTCGACCCGGCGGAAAACCGACGGCGCGCGATCCCACACCGTCCGGGTGTTGGGATTATTCAACCCGACCACACCGGTATACACCTCGCCCGGCAGGCTGGAAACCTGGCGGAAATCCAAGCCGATGACGGGAAGCGCCTCGGTCGCGGGCGGGGGCTTCAGGGCGTCCACCTGGCGGGTAAGATCCCAGTTCAAGAGAAGCGGGCCGCTTCCAGACAGGCGCTGGAGCTCCTGAATGGCAGGATACCCCACGCTTTTGGCGACGCCCAGGGCCACCTTCGCCGGGGCGGCGGTCCAGCCGGCACCCGGCGCCAGCTCACCAAAGTTGTGGTAAACCCAGTCATACTGATGGGTGGAATCGGACTCCATGCAGTCCAGGACAATCACAACCCCCTCCGTCAGCACGACCGCGCGGGTGTGGTTGACGCCCGGCTGGATGGCATCCACGCGAGCCACGGCGACCTGCCGGGCCGGCTGCGCACTCCAGGCCAGAAGCTTGCCGATGGCGGGATTCTGGCTTTTCTGGTCCACCAGAATGACATTCTGGAACAGCGAACTGTTCCAGGGCACATCGCGCAGAACGTTGGGGCCGTTGGTCATGCCGCCAGCGCCGACGTTGTAGACGCTGCCAAAGCCATGGGTGAATGTTTTGCCGTACGCCATCAGCGTGACCTGCTGGCGGTCGAGGTGGCCATGGTAGACGTTCAGCCCGTAATCCAGGGTCGCCATGATTTGCGTGTCGGGCGCATCCCCCGTGCGCAGGATGGCCATGCCGGCATGGGGGAAGAGCTGCGGTTCCTTGGACAGAAGGACCTTCCAGCGATCCTTGTCCGGCTTGCCCTGTCCCTTTTTGAAGAGGCGGATCCTGGCGGAAGGGGAAGTGCCCGCGGCGACCAGATCCAGCCAGGGTTCCCGGGGAAAGTAGTCGAGGATGTAGTCAACGTGGGGATTCAGTGCGGCGTTCTGCCAGCGGGCGCAGTCGCCCGTGTTGGGAATGCGGCCGTTGAGCCCGGCGCGCAGGAACGGCATGCGGATGGCCGCCAGGAGCCGCTCCCAGGGCACAGGCACCTCCAGCGTGGAGTTCTTGAGATAGGCCAGCGAAGGGATGTATTCGGCCATGCCGGCCATGTGGTAGCTGATGGGGCGGCCCTCGGAGGAGAACCCGTCGGCATCGATATCGGTGAGCCGGGGGAGAATGCCGCCGTCGTGCTGCAAGGCCCACTTGACCAGCCCGGCATCCTTGAACGCCAGGCCCATGAGCAGGACGTTGTGATTGCCGATATCCGTCTGGTTGTTCATGCCGCCGTTGAACTTGATGACCTCCTGGCAATAAGGGATCACGAAGTGGGTATAAACCGCGGCGCGCGCCTGCCCGGTCCACGAGGGCGATTCGGAAACCATGTTCAGCAGGCGGCTTTCCAGCCGCATGAACATGGAGCCCCCGTAGGTGCTGCCGTTGGCCCAGCGGGAAGAGCCCAGATTCGCAGGCCCGCCGGCCCAGGTCAATTCAAAGGGCCTGTTCAGGGGCAGCAGCGGATACTGTTGCGCCAGGAGTGAAAAATAGGCAATGGCCTGTTTGGCGTAGCTTTCGTCGCCGGTGAACAGGTACGCCTCGCCAAGGTTTTCGGCGGCATTGCCGGGATACTCGAGGTATTTTTTCCAGCCCAGCCCGGCCAGGGCGGTGTTGAACTCCACCTCGCCCGTGACTTTGTTGGAGATCTGGCACATCGTGTCGGTCACCACCCAGGGCGCGGGAAAAACCGAGCCGGGCCATTGATAACCGGTGGGGATCTGCAGAAGCTTCTTGGACTTGAAGTCGTCGGCGCCGGCGATCACCTTTTTCAATTCCAGTATTTTAGCCAGCTCCCCGGTCGGCTGTTTGGAAGCCGTTCGCGCGTCCGTGATCACGGCATCGGAGAAGACCACCTGCCGGCGGGTTCCGGGCGGAAGGGGGGCCACCAGATCGCCGGACCAGTAAACCGCCACATCGGGCCGGTTCCGAAGGCTGAACTTCACGCGCAGCGGCTCGGTGTAGAGAGCCGGCGCAGTCCGGGCCGCCTCGGCGGGAAGAACCGCCACGAGTTCAAAGGGCACGGCCGCCACTCCCCCGACGCGGGTCTCCACGTTGTTCGTCACGAAGACCGGCTGGAAGAGCCGGTGCGTGGAAAGCAATTCGGCGGAGAGGATATCCGCTTTTCCGGAAGCATTGAGCAACTGCCACGTGATCCGGTACTCCACCGAGCCGTCCGGGCGCACGGCGGGAAACGGCCAGGTCACCGGCAACTCGAAGTCGGGCTTCAGCTGAAGCCATCCGGTATGGGCGGTCATGCGCCGGAACTCGATCACCGTGCCGGGCTCCAGGGCGAGCGCGGAAAAGCGGAAGAAAACGTCGGCGTCGGAGCCGTCGGGGTTATCCCAGGGAAACCAATTCGGGCGGGCCAGCTCCAGGTCGAAGGGGTGCCAGACGCCCGTCTTCGTCGTGCTGCGCGCAATGCCGGTGTTGTGAACCTTGTAGCGGCGGTGGCCGGAAACCAGCCCCCGCGTGGAAAGGCCGAGGTCATCGACCCGCCCGCAGACAATGCGATACTCCAGATCCAGCCAGTCCATGGATTTCATCCGCTCAAGCAGCGGGGAGCCGGGGGGCAGCTCCAGCACGGCGGTCTGCCCCGCCTCCGGCTGCCAGCGCAGCACGGGCTCATTCTCGTTGGTCGCCACGCCCCATGAGCCCCCTTGGGCCGTAAAAAGGGAATCCGCCGGAGCGCCCTCCAGAAAACGAACCGAATCCTGCGCTATAGCGGCGTGGATGAACTGCAGGAAGAGGACGCTCACCGCTCCGATTCGCATGCCTTTATTCATGGCGATTCCTTGTTTATGCGGTAAAATCGTAACTTACAATGAAATGTTTTTTACAAGCAATAACAATCAGCCGGAACGCCGCATGGCATGATCCGGAGAAAAACCCATCGACATTTGGCTGATCGTTTTAAGGTGGCCGTCGCGGTCCCTCGAGATGGAACCTTATTGTTGCCGATTTGATTCCCGTGCCTAAAGATTAAAAATTCATTTGCAACCTG
>CAIKKV010000337.1 GCA_903828035.1 uncultured bacterium | reverse complement strand
CTCCGGCAAAAGGCGATCCCGCCGGCTTCGTCGACAAACACTCCGTCCAGCTGCGCCTGGTAGCAGGCCTCGCCCCACCCAGGCGGGCTCAATAGGGAAAACCAACTCGCGCGCCGCCCATGCGAACGACAGTGAGCGGGCGCGCGATGGCAACGGGGTTGTTCCATTTCGATAAGGCGAAAAAGGGCGAGGCGATTTCGAGGCTCAGCCGGGAGACGACGAGGAGGCGTGACCTTCCGGGTCCGCCTCCGACGTCGGAGCCCGGATCAGCCCGAAAGCGGCCGCCCTTTTTCGCCCGAAATGGAACAACCCGCATCACGCAACCGCCACCTACACACTTTTCTCCACGACACTCCGGCAAAAGGCGATCCCGCCGGCTTCGTCGACAAACACTCCGTCCAGCTGCGCCTGGTAGCAGGTCTCGCATATTTTCCCGAACAGGGGGCCGGGCTTCAGCCCCATCGCAATCAGATGCCGCCCCATGACCAGCGGCCGCGGCGCCTGCGCCTGCACGTCCAGCGCGCGCGCCCGCTCCAGCAGCCAGTCGCCCGCCGCAAAGGCCGTCTCCGGCGACGGCGGCCGCCCGAAGTGATCGGCCCGCGCCACGCGCACCAGCCGGTCAATCCGCCCCACCCGCGCCGCCAGCCGCCGCACGGCGTTGTCGCCCGCCTGGCCCGTGAACAACTCATGCGGCCGCAGATGCTCCACCACCAGGGGCGCCACCGCCTCCACCAGGTCGGGGGGGGCCATCAGCCGTTGCAGGAAGGCCCGGGCCGGCGCCTCGCCCTCTTCGCAGTGGCCGCGCGAGCGGATCCGCCCGTCCTCCACCTGGGTGGTCAGCGGCTTGCCGAAGTCATGGCACAGCACGCCGAACCCCACGATCAAATCCTCCCTGGCGTCCCCCAGCCGCTCGCGGGCGAACGCCTCGAGGCAGTGGCCGGTGTGCACCCAGACATCCCCCTCGGGGTGCCAGTCGGGCTCCTGCGGGCAGCCGATGAGCGCCGCCAGCTCCGGGGCGTAGGCCACCCAGCCGGTGGCCTTCAGGAAATCAAGCCCCGCCCGCATCGACTCGCCCTTCAGCAGCAGCTTGCGCCACTCCTCGAACACCCGCTCGCCGGCCAGCCCCTCGGGCGTGATCGTGCGGCACAGGGCCACCGTCTCCGGCGCGGGCGTCAAGCCGAACCGGGCCGTCAGCTGCATGCCGCGCAGCACGCGCAGCGGATCCTCGCTGAACTGGCCCGAGACGTGGCGCAGCAGCCGTTTTTCCAAATCAGGGATGCCGCCGAAGGGGTCGACCAGCGCCTCCAGCAGCGGATCGTAGGCGATGGCATTGACCGTGAAATCCCGCCGCCTGGCCGCCTCCTCGGGCGGCAGCCGCGGGTCGGACTCGACATGGAAGCCCTTGTGGCCCAGGCCGGCCTTCGACTCCCGGCGCGGCAGCGAGACGTCCACCGGCACGCCGTGCAGCTTGATCACGCCAAAGGCGCGGCCCACCAGGTCCAGCCGGAAATGCTCGCCGAGCGCGGCCACCAGGGCGTCGGGCTCCAGCCCGTACACCTCCAGGTCCACGTCAGTCACGGGCCGCCCCAGCAGGGCGTCGCGCACGCAGCCGCCCACCCACAGGGCCCGGCCGCCGCGATCGCGCACCAGGCGGACCACACGCTCCACCGCCTCTCGCAAAACAGGAACAGGGATGGTCAGGGGCATCGGAAAAACTCCCTCACACGCCGCGGAGGCCGCAGGCGGCGACGGCCAGGCCGGCCAGCTCGCCGATCCGGTCGCCGATCGAGCTGGGCGTGATGCGGCAGCCGTCGAGGCTGCTCTTCCAGCCGTAGCGCGGCAGGCGCTTCGCGATCTCGGGCAGCACGATGTCGCGCTCGCGGATGGCCATCGTGCCGAGGATGATCACGTCGGGGTTGAACGCCATGATCACGATCCCGAGCCCCTGGGCGAGGCGCTCCATGACCTCGTCCCAGATCTCGAGGGCCAGCGGATCGCGCTCCCGGCAGGCATCGGTGATGG
>CAIKKV010000336.1 GCA_903828035.1 uncultured bacterium | reverse complement strand
TCCCGGGCGCCATTGAAAATCATCGTGTGTTTTCATACATTTTCCAGGGGTATTGGGAAGATGTTGGATCCATTCGCGCCTTCTTCGAGGCAAACCTGGATTTGACCACCGAGTCGCCGCGTTTCAATTTTTTTGCGATGGAATCGCCGGTGTTCACCCGTCCGCAATTCCTTCCGGCGTCCAAAATCAACGGGGCTGAAATAGACCATTGCGTCATATCGGACGGCTGCCTCATCCATCATTCCCAGATTCGGAATTCCCTCATCGGCATTCGCAGCCTGATCGACAGTGGCAGCCGCCTCAACAGGGTCATCATGATGGGATCCGATTACTACGAATGCGAAAATGTCGAGGAAACGGCTCCGGACATGCCCCGTCTGGGCATCGGGAAAAACACCCGGATCGAAAATGCGATCATCGACAAAAATGCCCGCATTGGCGAAAATTGCGTGATCTCTCCCGCCGGCAAGCCGGATTATCTGGATGAAAAGCTATTCTATATTCGTGACGGTGTCGTGATCATCCCCAGAAACGGGGTTGTGCCGGATGGAACCATCATTTAGACTTTTCACCGCAACAGGCCAGGATTGCAGATAGAATGGAAATAAGCCTCCATTCTATCGGAATCGGTGGCCCATCATCGACGCCCTCCAGCATTGAAAATCGCGCTGCCTCATTTCTGCGGGATATTCATGACAGGCGTGGCAGGGTCAAAGGAGCCAGGCTCAGGGAGGGGTATGGGATAGATCGTTGTGGTGCTGGCCCCGGTGCTGACCCAACCATGGGCGCCAACTTCAGCGCCAGGCGTCACCGTGATGGCGCCTTTCCAAATGCCTGACCAGGACGAAGGTTTGGAGACATCGAATGGCATGGAGAAAGTGACATCGGCATCGACCAGCAATCCCCCGCTGATGCTCCATGTCCATGAATCCCCCGAATAATCTTCCACATTACCCAAAGGCGACAAAGTAAACGACCAGCCACGGCCCACGCCACCGCCTATACCCAAGTTCAATGTCATGGCCTTGGAAGTATATCCGGCCTGTTTCCATCCGCCATTCTGGCTTGTGCCGATGATATAGCCTCCCTCCACAGAGCCGCTCATGCCCAGACCTGTCGCATACCCGCCGCCGCCCGTTGGACCTGTGGCAAAGTAAAAAAGGCCAAAGGGATCGACCCGATTCACAGGCTGGCTGCCCACATATTCATACAAATTGACCGATCCTCCGGCAAACCGCAGGTGATCCGGCGTCGTCCAGCGACCGGTTTCGGGATCATATTCGCGCGTGCCACAATGCACCAAGCCTGTATCGGGATCGTATAAGCCACCCGCATAGCCAAAGGGCTGGAATCCGGGCTGGGTATCCCGCAGCACATTGCCAAATTCATCATAGTCGATACGCTGTGCGATCTCACCCGTCCTGGCATTGACGACGAGGCGCGGGCTGCCAACGGCATCGCTGATGAATCGATAGGTATCGCCATTCTTTACCATGTAATCAGGCGCCGCCGCCAATCGGGCGTAAACAAACAGGCTGACCACCTGGCCGGAGCCGTCCAACTCGGCAATCGGATGCAGCGGATCCAGGTAAAGGAACTTCTGAAGCAGAGCCCCATCGACTTTGCGTCCCACCCTGCGCTGGGCGCCATCGAGCAAGTATTCGACCGTTTTACCTCCCGGCAGAGTGACTCCGACCAGACTATTCAGGGCATCATATCGGTAGCGTGTCACCGCCGCACCGGATGTTTTGCTGAGGAGAGCCCCGTTGGCATCATGGGAATAGCTTGCACCGCCATAGGTGACGAGCCGGTCCAGGCCGTCATAAGTGCCCCGGGTCGTGCCGGAGGATCCGGCTCGCTGCACGCGATTGCCGCTGGCATCATAGGAATAATGCACAGGCGGTTCGCCGCTTTGTGTGACCTGGGTCAGGCGGCCATTGGCATCGTATGCGTAATCGGTGATACGGGTCAATCCGATCAGGACTTCGGTCTGCCGGGTCAGGCGGCCCAGGTTGTCGCGCCGGTTTTCGAGCGCAAACAGGGCGTTGCTGCCGACCATCGCCCGATAAAGGAGTGTTTCTCCAAAGCCATTATATTCCCACTGCTCAAGGATATTGGATAGGATCGAGGATGTCGGGAGGCCATGGAGCGGACTCCGCTTTATTATCATAGCCCCGGCGTTGGTGATGAGCTCGTCTCGATCATAGCGATAGGACTCCATTCGCCCATTGGTTTGACGACACGCCTCCGGCACTGACGAAACGATCGCGCCCCTCCCCGCTGGCAAATGAATCTGTCAGCCGTTGCGCTGTCGTGCTGAGAGTGGCCACTTCGTAGCGATTGGTGCGCGCCTCGGCGGTGATTTGGAGGATGGCGTATCCGTTGGTGGTTTGCGAACGGGTGAGTTGGCTGAATCCACCGGCCGGATCGGAAGCTTGAACCGCCCGTCCCAGCGCATCAT
>CAIKKV010000335.1 GCA_903828035.1 uncultured bacterium | reverse complement strand
TCCGGGTACTTGCCCGCCTGGAACAGGGCGCAGCCGGCATTGAAGTAATCGCGGGCGGGATGCGCGGCCCGGGCCTGCCCGGCCGCCTGCCGGTAAAGATCGGCCGCTTCGGTGTAGCGGCCGGCCCGGTATTGCGACTGCGCCTGGCGCGCGAGCTTGACCGGATCGCCCGGGGCGGCAGCGTCGGCGCCGCGCCCTGTTCCGGGCCACAGGCACAGGGCCACGAAGAGGGCGGCGGAGGTTTTGGCGCTCCGGAGCAGGGGGCGGCCGGCGCTGAAGGCGGCTGCGGCCAGCCAGAGCAGGAGGGCCGGGAGCAGGAACCAGGCGAACCGTTCAATCTGGCGGCGGGTCACGGTTTCATCCAACTCCCGGGCGTTCAGCTTGCGCAGGTGATCGCGGTAGAGATCGCCCAGGTTGACGCGCGCCGTGCCGACCGGCACATAGACGCCGCCCGTGCGCGCGGCCATGGAGCGCAGCGTGACGGGGTTCAGCTTGCTGGTCACCTCGGATCCGTGGTAGGTCATCCGGCCGCCTTCCGTATCGGGGACCGAAGTGCCGGAGAGGCTGCCGAAGCCGACCGTGAAAAGGGTGATGCCGCGCTCCTTGGCTTTGGCGACGGCTTCGTCCAGCGCGCCGGCGAGATCCTCGCCATCGGACACCAGCACGATCGCCTGGTGGCCGCTTTGCTGGAGGTCCAGGGCGTCCATGGCCTTGCGGATGGCGTCCCCGATATCGGTTTCCCCGGGCGGGGCGGAGTCGGGCGAGGCGGCGTCCAGCATCTGAAGCAGGAACGCGTAGTCGGTGGTGAGCGGGCAGACGGGTGCCGCCTTGTGGCGGAAGAGGATGAGCCCGGCGCGATCCCCGTCGAGGCTGTTGATCAGGTCGATCAGGTCGGCCTTGGCGCGCTCCAGCCGGTTGGGCGCCGCGTCCGCGGCCAGCATGGAGCGGGAGACGTCGAGCACCAGCATCAGGTCGCGGCCGCGGCGGGTGACCTTGTCCTGGATCTCGCCGAACCGGGGGCGGGCGAGGGCGATGAGGGCGAGGGCGAAGCCGAGGCTGATCAGGGTCAGCTGGAGCGCAAAGCGCCAGCCGTTATGGGCGGGAAGCTGCCTGGCCTGCATGGCGGGGGAAACCCAGGCCCGGACCTGGCGCTGGCGGCGCTCTCTCAGCCAGTAAAGGGCGAAAGCCGCCAGCGGGACCAGCCAGAGCAGGACCAGCAACCAGGGATTGGCAAAGGTGATGGCGTTCATGGTTTCTCCGGTATTCTCATACGAGCTCCCGGCCTCCCCCGTTCCGGAAGAGGGCACCGAGGGCGAGAAGGATCAGGCCCGGCACCAGGAAGCGGGGGAAACGTTCTTCCGCCTGGGTGAAGACCTCGCTTGAGACGCGCGTCTTCTCCAGCTTGTCGATATCGTCGAGCGCCTGCTTGAGGCCCTTCGGGTCGCGGACATTGAAGTAGCGGGCGCCGGTGCCCTCGGCGATCTGGCGCAGCAGGCTCTCGTCCAGCGTCACCATGGCCTGCGCAATCACTTCGCGCCCCGCCATATCCCGGGCCTTGACCGGCGCCATCCCCGTGCTGCCGACGCCGATGGCATAGACCCGGACGCCCAGTTTCTTGGCGGCCTTGACGGCCTCGAGCGGCTTGATGATGCCGAAGTTGTTTTCCCCGTCGCTCAGGAGCACGATGATCCGCGAGTTCATCTCGACCTTTTCCATCCGGGCGCAGGCCGTGGCGAGGGCATCGCCGATGGCGGTGAGCATCTCCTCGGGATTGCTCACCTGGCCGTCGCGTCCGATGATGGTGCGGGGCACCTCGACGGTTTCCAGGACCTTGAGGAGCGCGGGGTGATCCGGGGTCAGCGGCGCGCGGGTGGAGGGGTATCCGGCGAAGGCGACCAGGCCGATCAGGTCGTCGGGCCGCTGGCGGATGAAATCGGCAAAGACCTCCTTGACCACATCCAGGCGTGTTTTCATCGCGGTTTGCGTGCTGAAATCCAGCGCCTCCATGGAGCCGGAGGTGTCGAGCACCATCTGGATGGCCACGGCGTCGGTGGTGCGCGTGACGCGGGAGAGGACATGCTGCGGGCGGGCCAGCGCCACGATCGACAGGAGAAGGCCGGCCAGGAACAGGAACGGCGCGGAGGCCATGAGCCGGATCCGCCAGGTGAGGGGGGGATTGGCCAGGATGCGGAGGCCGGTGAAGATGGGCGTGGGCCGGCGGCCGCGGCGCACCAGCCGCCAGGCGACGGCCAGCCAGGGCAGGATCAGAAGGAAGGCGAGGGGCTGGGCGAAGCGGAACATGTCAGCTCCTCCCTTCGACCGGCGCGGCCGGATCGGTGGTCACGTACTCCCTCGCCGTCTCCAGGGCATGCGGGCCCGCTTCGGGACCCGGGCGGTAGTCGGCGAACTTGACGAAATCAGCGGCCGTCAGGAACGCCTGGAGCCGCTGCAGCGACTCGCGCGGGAAGCGGGGGTCGGCGCCGGCGGAGATCAGGAACTCCTCCGTTGTCTGCTCGGGCGCCCGGATGCCGTGGCAGCGCTCGATGTAGCGGCGGACCACCGAGGTGAGCTCGAAGTAAAACTCTTTGATCTGGCCTTCTTCGACGAGATGGCGGGCGACCAGGGCCTCGAGTTCGAGCAGGGCCCGCTGGCGGGGGCTCATCTGGCGCAGCTTGCGCGCATGCCGCAGGCGGCGGATCAGGATCACCAGGGCCGCGATGAGAAGGCCGGCCAGAAAAATCACAAGCAGGACAAAGCCGATTTCGCGGGGCGAGGGCCGGATGGAAAGGGGGTCGGCCGGCGGGGCCATGCCGGAGGCGGCGGGGAGCGCTTCGGACTGGAAGACGAGGGGGGCCGTTTTAATCCAGCCGGCGGCTTCCGCGGGGGCATTGGTTTCATGGTAGGTGATGGCCATGGGCTTCAGGCGGTATTCCGGAGCGGCTTTCGGCATCAGCCGCACGCGCAGTTCGCGCGAGGTGCGGCCGGAATCGGAGCGCAGTCCGGCTTCGTAGGAGCGGGCGACGTCGAAGCCTTCAAAGCGGTCTTCCAGCGAGGGCCAGTCCGCCACCACGGAGTCGGGCGTGTCCAGCGTGAGGGTGACGAAGAGGGGGCGGTCAAGGCGGACCTTGGGCGGCATGGCGGAGAGGGAAAGCCGGATCCGGCCCGTGGCCAGCTCTTCGGTGCGGGCGGCCGGCTCAGCGGCGGCGGGCGCCGTCTTCGGCGAGCAGCCGGACAGGGCGGAAGCCGCGGCCAGGATGAGGGCCAGGATCAGGGGTCTCATATCATCGCCTCCGCGCCCGCTTCAGCCGCATGCGGAACAGGTTTCGGAACGCCTCGATGAACGGGGTTTCCGTGTCGAGAAAGACATGGTCGATGGACGCGGTTTTGAACTGGCTCTTCAAGGTCTCCGCCCGCGCCCCGGCGGCGGCCTTGAACCGCTCCCGGAGGGCGGACGACGAGGTGTCGAGCAGGAACCGGTCCCCGGACTCGGGATCCTCGAACTCCAGGATGCCGGCGTCCTCGAGGCTGGACTCGCGCGGATCCGCGATGTGGCAGCAGATCAGGTCGTACCGGCGGGAGGCGAGGCGCAGGTCGCGCTCGTAGTGGTCGTCCATGAAATCGGAAATCAGGAACACCACGGCGCTCCTCTTCTGGACGTGGCACAGGAAGCGGAGCGCGGCTCCGATGTCCGTGCCGTGCCGGGTCTCCTCGGTGGCCAGCACGTCGCGCACCAGGCGCATGACGGCGGTGCGGCCTTTCCGGGGCGGGCTGGACTTGACGATGCGGTCGCTGAACAGGATGAGCCCCACCTTGTCCTGGTTGCGGGCGGCGGAGAGGGCCAGCAGGCAGGCCGCCTCGGCCGCGCGCTCGGCCTTGGTGCGGGCGCCGGAGCCGAACGCCTGGGAGCCCGAGATATCGACCAGGAACAGGATGGTCAGCTCGCGCTCCTCGGCGAAGCGCTTGATGAAGGGATGGCCCATGCGGGCGGTGACGTTCCAGTCGATGGAGCGGATATCGTCGCCGGGCACGTATTCGCGCACCTCATCGAACTCGATGCCCTGGCCGCGGAAGACGGAGTGGTATTCGCCCGCGAACTGCTCGCTGACCAGCCGCGAGGTGATCACGCGGATCTTCCGCACCTGCTTCATTAATTCGGCGGTGTCGATGGGCATGGCGGGTCCCGTCAGGGAGGGGGTTACGGCACAGGGAGGTTGGCCAGGATATCGCGGATGATGTCGTCGCTGGTCCGCTCCTCGGCCTCCGCTTCATAGGTGACGATGACGCGGTGGCGCAGCACATCGGGCGCCATTTCCTTGACGTCCTGGGGGGTGGCGTACCCGCGGCCCTGGAGAAGGGCGTGGGCCCGGGCGGCGAGGTTGAGGTAGATGGTGGCGCGGGGGGAGGCGCCGTAGGCGATCTGGCCCGCCAGTTTCGGGAGCCCGGCTTCGGCCGGCCGGCGGGTGGCGTGGATCAGGTCGAGAATGTAGTCGCCCACCTTCTCGTCGCAGTACACCTGGTCCAGCACCTCCCGGAACATGCGGATATTTTCGGCGGTGAGAACGGCGGAGACGGTGGACTCGAACCGGTGGACGAAGCGGTTCATGATGCGGCGCTCGTCGTCCTTGGAGGGATAGTCGACCTTGCATTTGAGCATGAAGCGGTCGACCTGGGCCTCGGGCAGCGGGTAGGTGCCCTCCTGCTCGATCGGGTTCTGCGTGGCCATGACCATGAACGGCTCGGGCAGCGGGTAGGTGTGGTCGCCCAGCGTCACCTGGTGTTCCTGCATGGCCTCGAGCAGGGCCGACTGAACCTTGGCCGGCGCGCGGTTGATTTCATCCGCCAGCAGGAGGTGGGTGAAGACGGGGCCCTGCCGCGGCGCGAAGGTGCCCTCCTTGGGGTTGTAGACCAGCGTGCCGATAATGTCGGCGGGCAGCAGGTCGGGCGTGAAGCTCACGCGGCGGAAGGTGAGGCCCAGGCTGGAGGCGAGGGTTTTGACCGCCAGGGTCTTGGCCAGCCCGGGCACGCCTTCCAGGAGAATGTGGCCGCCGGTCATCAGGGCGATGAGCATCCGGTCGAGCAGCTTTTCCTGCCCGACAATGACCTTGTTGACTTCCTGGCGCACCAGTTGCAGCTGGCGCGTCTGCTCGCCGAGCAGGGGGTTCAGAACAGGGGCGGAGGCGTTCATGGGGACTCCTTGGCTACAGTTGGAATGGACGTCGGGATCATACGGGAGTTCGGGACAAATGAACAGAGCAAAGCGGGTTACAGGCTTGAAATGGCCATGGCGGAGTCGTCTTCACTCTTCGCCTTGCGCAGGGTGACGCGCAATCGGCCGGCCGCGACCGCTTCCGCGACCGGCGGGCCTGTATCCGCGACCGGGCCCGGGAATCGGATGCGGTGCTTTGGAATGCTGACCAGGCTCAAGGCTCCGGTCGTCGCGATCATGGCGGCGAATGTGCCGGAGGAGATGACCAGTTCACGGCCGTTCAACTGGAACTCAATATTGGAGATGCTGAGCCCGGGGGCTTCAACAAGGACAACGTAGCTGCTTCCGTTGTCGGACAAACTGATGAAGGGGATAATCAAAACCCTGTCCCAGCCATCGTCCGAGGACGCGTCTGGAACAGGGTTTGAGGAGGGGCGTTTCGAGAAAAGAAAAGGGGGTAAGTGGGATAAGCCGCGGTGATCTTGGCCTAGTAGGAGGGGTTGACCGGTGATCATCTTATACGTGTGGG
>CAIKKV010000334.1 GCA_903828035.1 uncultured bacterium | reverse complement strand
TGTCGGCGACCATGTGCGTGCCGTCGAGGGTCCAGGAGTGGTGGCAGACATCGGGCCGGCGGATGTTGCGGGTGAGCTCGAAGCGCCGCTTGGGCCCCGGGATATCCATGCCGCGGGTCATATCCTCCGGGGCGCAGGCGACCGGTTCGGCGCAGAGGAGGACGCCGCGCCAGTGGGGGGCGGTGTTGGTGTCGCTGGTATGGGTGACGATCTCGTAGCGTCCGCCCCGCCAGCCGGGGTGATCGACGCCTTCGCCCTTGCCGCCGATGGGCACGGTTCCGACGATGGCCCCCTGCTCGTTGACGATGTGCAGGGAGGAGCGATGGATGTCGGAGTACCATTGTTCGGTGTATGTGCCCTGCTCGTCCCAATGCTGGCTGCGATTGGCGCGGCCCATCAGCGCATGGGTGAGATGGGCGGGATCGCGGCCCGGGAAGTAGGCGCCGCCCACGCGCCAGGAGTAGGGCTCCCAGGGGAAGGCGTGGGCGCGGAGGGTGTCGAGGTTGACGTAGAGCGGCGCGAAATGATCGGCGCCGTCGGGGCCCGCGAAGTTGGCGCCGGCCAGGATGCTTTTTCCGTCCGCGCGGATCGAGGCGTTGCGGTTCAAGCCGCGGGAGGGTTTGCCGCCGGCGCAGGGGCGGCGGCCGATGCCGTCGACGGCGCTGTCGATCACGGTCAGGGTATCCGTGGTGAAGGTTTCCAGCGAGAGGCGGTTGAGGATGAGGCGCGGGTTGGGCAGGTGGCTCTCGTCCACGAAATAGTAGAGATAGCGGCTATCGGGGCTGACCGTGGGCGCGAGGGTGGGCACGCCGGCTTCGGTCAGGGCGCGCAGGCGGAAGCCTTCCTCCAGATCGCACATCAGGAACTGGTTGCCGCCGTCGGCCCAGCGCCGCTGGAAAATGAAGCGGCGCGAGTCGGGGGTGAAGAAGCCCTCGCGCCAGGCGGAGGCGGCCGGTTCGGTCGTGATGCGGAACACGTTCAGGTTGGGATCCGAGATGGTGCTCAGCATTTCGGGACAGGGGACCGACTCCGACAGCACCGTTCCAGCCTTACGCGTATCCATTGGCCATTCTCCATGTTTGCGTAAACATTAAATTGTTTTCTGATGCAAGTCAAGCCATAAAGGCGGGTGAAAATCTATGCTTTAGTCGCGGATCTTCCGTCGGGTTTCGGCGTTAATACGCGGCCGCTTTTGGGCTGATCCAGCCTCCAACTGGGAGCGTCGGGGCACCAGCCCACGCCGCTCCGTTGTCGACTGGCTGAGCCTCAAAATCGGCTCGCGCATTTCCGCTGATCGAAACGCCGCAACGATAACGCCTCGCGCGCCTGCGGCTCTACCGAGCACGCT
Source organism: uncultured bacterium (assembly GCA_903828035.1). The sequence continues at coordinate 313 of CAIKKV010000334.1, read as the reverse complement.
CGGGCGGCGCGCGACTTTGGTTTCCGATTTAGCCCGCTGAATTGTTTCTGTGACAGACGAACGGGCTTTGGTGGGACCCAAGCAACGGGCCGGTCAGTCCGCGGTGAGGGACAGCACGAGGATGGCCCGCTGCTCGGCAAGTTGAGGCTGGTGCATCTCGGCCAGGATGTCCGCATGGCCCATCAGTGTGACGCTCGAATCATCCTTCAGCAGGGCCTCCGGCGCGCGAACCGGGCCGGCGACCCTCCGGATGCCGCCCGGCTTCAGCGTGACCGTCGGATTCTGCAGCTCCAGGAAGGCGATGCCCTGCCCG
>CAIKKV010000333.1 GCA_903828035.1 uncultured bacterium | reverse complement strand
GGCGGTTAACGGCGGGGTGAACTGGCCTCGTGGCCGTGAACCCCTAGCCGGAAACCGGATACGCCCAAAAGCGCGCGCCAGGGGACGCCCGAAACGCCACAACCCCGCCAGACATTCACCCTATCCACTATATCGTGGGAGCACGTTCCTTAGCCAAGTAGAAGGGTTCCTGAAATGGCCTTGCGCGGGGGGCCGCGAATCGGTAGTATGAGTCGAATATTCCTTTATTTATGAAAAAGACTCCCCATATTGTGCTGGGCGTGACGGGCTCCATCGCCGCCTACAAGTCGCCCGACCTGGTGCGGCTGATGCGAAAGCGCGGGTGGGAGGTTTCCGTGATCATGACCCGGGGCGCCACGGAGTTCATCACCGAGCTGACGCTTCGCACGCTCTCCCACAACCCGGTGGCTGTGGATATGTTTTCCAAGGAACACGACTGGTATCCCGAGCACATTTCGCTGGCCGACCGGGCGACCGCGCTGGTCATTGCCCCCTGCACGGCGAATGTCATGGCCAAGCTGGCCCAGGGGCTTTCGGATGATCTTCTGTCCTGCACGGCGCTGGCCTGTCCGGCCCCGCTGGTCATCGCCCCGGCGATGAACTGCCGCATGTGGGCCCATCCCGCCACGCAGGCGAACCTGAAGATCCTGCTGGAGCGGGGGGCGACGGTTGTGGATCCCGAGGAGGGTGACCTCGCCTGCGGCTCGCAGGGGCGGGGCCGGCTGGCTTCGCTGGAAACCATCATGGCTGTTGTGGAACGAGTCGTCACGTCGGCCCAGGCGCGACAAGGGGGATAACGATGAGCAAGCATACAATCGTGGCTCTGGTGTTGATGGTTTTTTTCGTGATCGTGCTGCTGCTGGCTCGCGGCTCCGTGGATATTCCGATCCTGGCCTGGACCATTGACAACGTGCGGCTTTCCTTCGCCCTGCTGGGCTCGATGGTGGTCGGCGTGATTATCGGAATCCTGCTGAAGTGAGCGTCGCCCCGATCTGGGCCAACCTGCTTCATCTCAGCTATAACATGTGGAGCGACCGCTCCGAGCCCGCCCGCGAGGCGAATCAGACCGTCTACAAGCCCTTCCTCCGGTGTGAATCGGATTTGTGGGATGAAATCATTCGCGCCATGGCCGCGGCCGGAATGAATATGGTCGTCATCGATGTTGGCGATGCGGTGCGGTTCGACTCTCATCCGGAGATTGCCGTCAAGGGCGCCTGGACGCCGGCCCGCCTGAGGCGGGAGTTGGACAAGATCCGGAAACTGGGCATCGAGCCCGTCCCCAAGCTGAATTTTTCCACCTGCCACGACGCCTGGCTGGGGCCGTATAGCCGCTGCGTCTCAACCGATGCGTATTATGGCGTCTGCGAGGATCTCATTGCCGAAACGGCCGCGCTTTTCGAAAAGCCCCGCTTTTTCCACCTGGGCATGGACGAAGAGACGGAGCGGCACCAGCGCTCGCTCGACTATATCGTTATCCGCCAGTTTGATCTGTGGTGGAAAGATTTATACTTTCTTCAGGGCCAGGTAGAACGGGCGGGCTGTCGCGCCTGGGTCTGGTCAGACTACGTGTGGAACCATCCGGATCTGTTCTGGAAAAAGATGCCGAAAAGCATACTTCAGAGCAACTGGTATTACGGCACGTCATTCAGCAAAAAGCTGAATTACGTGAAGGCCTACCTCGACTTGGAGGCGCACGGCTACGACCAGGTGCCGACGGGGAGCAATTGGAGCAGCCCGGTCAACTTTGAACGAACGGTGCGTTACGCCGTTAAACATATCGATCCGAGCCGGCTGAAGGGGTTCATGCAGTGTTCGTGGCGTCCCACGATGAAGGACTATCGCCCGCATCAGCTTGAGGCGGTGGATCAGGTGGCGCGCACCATCCTCAGGGACTGGCGGTAATCGGGCCGGGCGACCCCCTTTTCCGTCACAATGGCCGTGATCAGGCGGGCCGGGGTCACGTCGAAGGCCGGATTGAACACGCGGATGCCGGCGGGTGCCGTGGCGCGGCCGAAGCCGTGAGTCACCTCGCGCGGATCGCGCTCCTCAATCGGGATCTGGTCGCCGGACTCCAGCTTGAAGTCGAACGTGGAGCTGGGCGCCAGCACATAGAACGGGATGTTGTGGGCGGCCGCCAGCAGGGCGACGCCGTAGGTGCCGATTTTGTTGGCCGCATCCCCGTTGGCGGCAATGCGGTCGGCGCCCACCAGCACGGCGCCCACCTTGCCCTGCTTCATGACCCAGGCCGCCATGTTGTCGCAGATCACCGTGACATCGATGCCGGCCTGTTGGAGCTCCCAGGCGGTGAGGCGGGCGCCCTGGAGCAGGGGCCGCGTTTCGTCGGCGAAAACGTGGAGCGCATGGCCCTGTTCGCGGGCCACATAGACGGGGGCGAGCGCGGTGCCGTACCAGGAGGTCGCCAGGCTGCCCGCGTTGCAATGGGTCAATACGGCCTCCACGTCCTTCAGCAGCGGAGCGCCGTGTTCGCCGATGGCGCGGCACATGGCCGTGTCTTCTTCCATGATCCGGACCGCTTCGGCGGCCAGCCGCTCGGCCAGCGCGGCGGGGGAGGCGGCGGGCTCGAGAGACGTCTTTTTCATCCGGTCGAGCGCCCAGAATAAGTTGACCGCCGTCGGTCGCGACGTGGCCAGGTAGGCCGCCGTTTTCTGGACGGCTTCCTTGATCGCCGTAACGGTGGGGGCATGGCTTTCCTGCACGCCGATCACCACGCCCATGGCCGCGGCCACTCCGATGGCGGGGGCTCCGCGCACCTGAAGCACCTTGATGGCCTGCCAGACGGCCTCGACGGTGTGCAGTTCCAGGAAGACCAGCTCGCCGGGGAGCAGGGTCTGGTCGACGAGCTTCATCCGGCCGGGGAAGAGTGCGCCGGGTTGCTGGGGGAGCCATTCGACGGTTTTAACGGGCATGACAGGCATGGGATTCCTTTCCGGGGATGGCGCGCCTCAGGTCGGTGGCGCGATCAGCACCCACATGAAATTGATGGTGTTGTAAAGGGCGTGCATCACGACTGCCGCCGCCAGGGAACGGGTGTAATAATAAACGGCGGAAAAGCCAAGGGCAATGGCAAAGAGCGGGAGCAGGGAGGGCAGGTGAGCGTGAAAGGCGGCGAACAAGAGGGCCGAGAGCACGGCGGCAATCCGGGGCTGAACCCGGCTCCGGAAGGACTGTTCGAGGAGCCCGCGAAAGAATAACTCCTCGATCACTGGGGCGGCCACAGCGGCTTGGAGAAAGAGCAGGCCGAGGAGAATCCGGCTTTGATTCGAGGTGATCCATTCGATCGCGGGTTGATTGTCCACCGGGAGCCCCAGGGATTTCAGCATCAGCCGCCACAGGCCGCTGAGCAGCAGAAGAACAGGCAGGAGAGCGACGCAACCGGCCACGCCGAAGAGGGCGGCGCGCGGCAGGCGGTTTTTCTGGAGGCCGAAGGTGTCGGTCCAGGAAAGCCGGCGGTGGCGCATCACCCAGGCGACGGCCGCCAGCAGGCCCGCCTCCATGAGAAGCGTTCCGGTGATGCCCGTTGCGATGCCTGCTCCTGAAAAGTGCGCAAACAGGAAGATGCCCGGCAGGACCGCTGCCACCAGCAGGAGGGTGGCGAAGCCGGCATCTTCCAGGGTCAGCGATTCATTCTGATCGGCCTGAGGCATCTGTTCATTGTCTGTGAGCCCATGCGAAAAGGCAAGCGGCAACAGGGGCGGTTTCGAGCTTGCGACTTGGGAGAGGGGCGTGATACGTTCAAAAAAGCTTAGGAGGGTGTGATGGAGTGGTTTTCGCATGTGCATCCGGTGCTTCAGGCGCTGCTGGCTACCCTGTTTACCTGGGGTGTCACCGCTATGGGCGCGGCCACCGTTTTCTTCTTCAAAAAGGTGCCGGTCACGGTACTGAACGGGATGCTCGGATTTGCCGCGGGGGTTATGATAGCCGCCAGTTACTGGTCGCTCCTCGCCCCGGCCATTACGCTTTCGGGTGAACTGGGCAATATCCCCTGGGTTCCGCCGCTGATTGGATTCCTGGCGGGGGGCGCCTGCCTGTGGGGCGTGGACAAAATCCTGCCGCATTTGCATCCCGGGCTGGCGACCCGCCAGGCGGAAGGCATTAAGACCCAATGGCAGCGCAGCGTGCTTCTGGTGCTGGCCATCACGCTTCATAACATTCCCGAAGGCATGGCGGTGGGCGTGGCTTTCGGTGCTCTGGCGGATGGAACGACGTCCGCCACACTGGGGGGGGCGGTGGCTTTGGCCGTGGGAATCGGACTACAGAATTTTCCCGAGGGAATTGCCGTGGCGGTTCCGTTGCGGCGGGAAGGCATGTCGCGGCGCAAGTGTTTCTGGTACGGGCAGCTCTCGGCACTCGTGGAACCGGTCGGCGGCGTGGCCGCGGCGGCGCTGGTGATTGTCATGAAGCCGTTGCTTCCTTACGCTCTGGCCTTTGCCGCGGGAGCCATGATTTACGTGGTGGTGGAGGAGCTGATTCCCGAAGCCCAGCGCGGGGATGACACCGATACGGCCACGATCGGCGCCATTCTGGGCTTTGCCCTGATGATGACGCTGGATGTCGCCCTGGGCTGATTTCGGGGATGAGTTGCGCTTGCATGCGGGGACGCGTTGCGATAAGTTTGTCGGGATTTTCGATCGTTTGATCAACCAAGCCAGGAGAGACATGAAGAAGTTGAAAGTCGGCGTGATCGGGTTGGGCGCTATCGGATCGGTGCATACGGATGCCTACAAGGCCAGTGCGGATGCGGCCGAACTGACGGCCGTTTGCGATGTGGACGCGGCCCGGCTCGAGGAAAAGGGCAAGGCGCTGGGCGTGACCGGCCGCTTTACGGATTACCGCGAACTGCTGAAGTCGGACGTGGACGCCGTGAGCGTTTGCGTGGGCAACACCCTCCACAAGGACGTGGCCATCGCGGCCTTCAAGGCCGGCAAGCATGTTCTGCTCGAGAAGCCCATGGCCATGAATGCCAAGGAAGCGGCCCAGATCGTCGCGGCCGGCAAGGCCAGCGGCAAGGTGCTTCAAATCGGCATGGTCCGGCGCCAGGCAACCGAAGTGCAGGTCGTGCGGGACCTCGTGGAAAAGGGCGAGTTCGGCGAGATTTATCACATGCGTTGCGTCCTCATCCGCCGCCGCGGCATTCCCGGCCTCGGCGGGTGGTTCACCACCAAGGCGCAGTCGGGCGGGGGCCCGCTCATCGATATCGGCGTGCACTGGTTTGACGCGGCCATGTATCTCAGCGGCCACTGGAATCCCACCTCCGTCAGCGCCATGACCTACGCGAAGTTCGGCAAGGATATGAAGAACTATCGCTACGTCAGCATGTGGGCCGGTCCGCCCAAGTATGATGGCGTGTGCGACACGGAAGATTATGCCGCCGGGTTTGTCCGGTTCGGCGCCAAGGCGACCATGAGCTTTGAGATTTCCTGGGCCGCCAATCTTGAGGAAACCCAGTATATCGACATCATGGGCACCAAGGCCGGCGTGCGCGTGTTCGATGGCAAGCCGATGAAAATCCTGACCGAGGTGGGCGGACGCATGGCGGATGTGACCCCGCACTATGCCGACCGCGGCAATGCGTTTCACAACCAGGCGAAGTCGTACCTGGCGGCGTGCCGCGGGGAATGCGCGCCGTTCGCCACGGGCGAGCAGGGGCTGACGAACATGAAGCTGATCGATGCCGTCTATAAATCTTCCGAGACCGGCAAGGAAGTCGTCATCAAGTAAGCGTTGGTGCGGGAAAAGATAAAGCCGCCCGGCATGTGCCGGGCGGCTTTTTTTGTGGAACCGGAAAGGGAATCAGGCCAATTCTTTTTTCAGCTGTGCCAGTTCGCCGGCGTCCAGTGATTTGGCGAAGGTGGAATCGACCTCCTCGATCGCCTTTTTGACAGCTTCGGAGTCGGTGACGTCCTTGAGGCCG
>CAIKKV010000332.1 GCA_903828035.1 uncultured bacterium | reverse complement strand
TAAATATGCCGAATGGTGTTTTTCCTCAGGTAATTGTCCGCGTCTTTAATAAATGGTGGAGATTTGCAGTTTTAGGCTAAGATAAATGGCGTCCAGAATAAATGAGAGAATGAAGGCTGCTCCAAAGAGAGCGGCTTTTTGTTTTTCAGGGGGTGGATCGGGTATGCTTGGAGGCTGATTCCAGGATGGGAAAGGAATGTCTGACCCAAGCAAAACAGCCTAGCCAGCCACGCTCGGATCAGACACACCAAAATGATTGTATTTGCATATGGCGGTGAGGTCAACGGTTACGCTGCGGCAGGATGCCAGGTTCAAATCGATAATTGTCCGAATTGTGAGACAAAAGGGAGCCTGGTGAGGCATGGTGTGTACTGGCGTAAACCTCGTGACGGGAAGCAAGCCTACCGGGTCGCCATCCGACGTTGGCGGTGTAAACATTGCAGGCGGACGGTTTCAGCGCTGCCAGACTTTCTGCTGCCATTTCGCTGGTATCTGCTGGGGGTAATCAGCCAGGTATTGGTGCAGCGGGCGGAGGAAGGGGCATCGTGGAGCGAATTGGAAGCAAAATGGGATGACGCGCCGGTGCTGCGCACGATGCAGCGCTGGTGGCAGTCGTTTGGCGAGCAGGCGGGGGAATGGCTGGGGATGGCGCAGCGGGTGCTGGCGGAGCAGGACAGCGGGTCGGGCTGGCTGGAACCGCAGGGAGAGGCAGCCCGAGCGCCCAATCGCGTCCAGGCGCTGTTAAGCGCGGCAGGCTACCTGTTGGCATGGGGCAAGACGCGCTGGCAAGAACTGGCGGGGTACGGCTGGAATGACCGGTTGCGTTTTTTGTGGCTATGGGGCAGCGGGCGGGGCATGAAACGACTGGTGTAACGGGAACCTCACCCACACACTTTGTCAAATGGGCAGAAGAAAGGGGGTCGAGTACGATCCTGGGTAACCTTTTCAACCCCAGGAGACCCCAAATGACTGCGAAACAAGCCCTAAAACCAGATGACAACGAACGAGATACGGAAATCGCCCTGTTCCGCTACGGACTCATTGCGCCGCTGCTGTTTTCCCCTATCCCTGCTGGACAGGTGGAGAAAGCACTGCGCCAGACCGCCAGCCAGAACTACACCATCCCCTATTCCACGCGTAAGCGGATTGGGATCACGACCCTGCGCCGGTATCTGAAACAGTACCGCGAGGGTGGTTTTGAAGCGCTGCTCCCACAAGAACGAGTCGACAAAGGGGTGCCGCGTGCGCTGACACCCGAAGTATTGGAAAAGGCGGTCGCCCTGCGCCAGGAACAACCCGACCGCACCACCCCAATGCTGGTCGAACTGCTCAAACGCGATCCAGACCTGAATTTTTCGCAAACACTCAACGCCCACACACTCACCACTCACTTGCGTCAGAAAGGCAAGACCCGCCGCTTGCTCGGACAATCCACCCGCGCCTTTCACCGTTTCGAGCGAGACGAGGTTAACGATCTGTGGCAGGGGGATAGCATGGTCGGTCCGTGGCTTCCCGACCCAACTCAGCCAGGTAAGAAGAAACGCGCCCACCTGTTTTGCTTCCTCGACGACCATTCGCGCCTCATCCCGCATGCCGAATTCTTTTTCGAAGAAGCATTGCCCCGGCTTGAACGGGTTCTCAAGGTCGCCATCCTCAAGCGTGGTCTGCCAAGGGCGCTCTATGTCGACAACGGGCAGGTCTACCACGCCACCCAGTTCGCCGCCGCATGCGCCTCTTTGGGCATTTTCTGTAAGCACGCCGCGCCTTACAGCCCAGAATCGAAAGGAAAACAGGAACGCTGGTTTAAAAATGTCAGACTTCAGTTCCTGCCGGAAGTCGAGACTTCTGGGATTGCAACTTTAGCCGATCTCAACGAGTCGTTCTGGGCATGGCTAGAACTGGTTTACCACCGCAACGTCCACAGCGAGACCGGACAGTCCCCGCTCGAACGCTATCAGGCAGGTATCGCCCAGGTGCGCCAGGCGGATCCAGAGGTGCTGCGCAAAGCCTTTCTCTGGCGTGAGAAACGCCGTATGCGCAAGGACGGACGGGTGGAGTTGCAGGGCAACACCTACCGTGTCGATCCCCACTTCGTCCAACGCCAGATTGAACTGCGTTTCGACCCGTTTGACCTCAGCGTATTGGAGGTCTGGATGGATGGCAACTGTTTTGGCATCGCTAACGTTGTCCAACAGGGACGCGAGAAGCACATCGCCGTCGAGCGCCTCTCGACACACACACCAGCCCCTGCCCAACCGAAATCCTCCCTCGATTACCTCGCGCTTTTGCGGGCTGAGTACCAGCAGCACCAGCGCCAGCAAGCCGGTTCCCTGCGTTTTAGCCAAATCCCTCTGGAGACAAAATGAGCATCCAAGCCTATTACGGTTTTACCCGCATCCCTTTCTCAAAGGATATTCCCCCATCCGACCTTTTCCTTGCCGAGGGACAGAACGAATTGTGCGCGCGTCTCGATTACCTGACCAAACAGCGCGGCATTGGGGTGGTCACCGGTGATACCGGCTGCGGAAAATCGACCGCCTTGCGCCGCTTTACCGCTTCTCTCGACACCAACCGCTTCTTTGTCGTCTACCTTGCCAGCCCCCATCTCGGTCTGACCGGTCTCTACCGCGATCTCCTGGCGGCTCTCGGTCATGAACCGCCCTTCTCCCGTCCCAAGATGGTCACTCTTATCCGTTCGGCGCTCGAAGATTTGATCCTCAACAAGCACCGCACCCCCTTCTTGATCCTCGACGAGGCACATCTCCTGCCGGATGATGTTTTTGAGCAGCTTCGCCTGCTCTTTTCTGCCCACATGGACAGCCAGTCTCTGGGCGCTCTGCTCCTCGTCGGACAGCCTGAACTGCGCCGCACACTGCGCATGGTCTCTCACGAAGCCTTTTTCCAGCGCCTGACCACCACTTTTCATCTCACCCCACTCGATCTTCCCCAATCGATGGACTATATCCGCCACCAAATCCGCTTTTCCGGCTACAAGAGCGGCATTCTTTTCTCTGATGATGCCCTTGCTCGCATCTACGATTTCACCAAGGGCGTTCCCAGGCTGATGAATCGCCTGTGTACCACCGCCCTGATTGTCGGCATGACCGACGGCAAGCAAATCCTGGAGGAATCCTCAGTCCGCAAGGCGATTGCCGATCTCGACCAGGCGTGACCCTTCGCCATTTTATTAGGACCTTCTCGCAAGGTCCTTTTTTTACCCTGATTTCGCCACCATTTTTCTCGGCTCTACGTCACCATTTTATTCAGCCGGTAACAGTATATCCCCCGTGGTAAAAAATTTGAACCACTATTACAAGCGGCTTTAGCAAAAGGACAAATCACGCCAGAATTACGTGCGGCAATGAATGACAACGGAGTAAAAATCGCGCACTTATATGAAGAAGTTTCGTTTATT
>CAIKKV010000331.1 GCA_903828035.1 uncultured bacterium | reverse complement strand
GCGGAGGCCTCCGTGGGGTCGGCGGTGATCATCTGGGCGGGCGCGCCGGCCAGGGCCGCCAGGGCGGCCAGCGATTCCGCATCCCAGCCCGCGGTGTCGAAATCCCGCTTCGCCAGGCGGGCGCGCAGGTCGGAGAGCACGGCGCCGGGCTGGACGCGCAGGAACAAGACGCCCGCCCGGTGGCGCAGGCCCGTCACCCGGGCCATGCGGATGAGGTTGAGGATGGCGCCGCCTTCCGGCACGGCGCCGGCGGCAATGCCGGTGCGCGCGCCCTGGATCGTGACAGCGAGGCCGCGGGCCTGCGCGTCGCGCAGGGAGTCGGCCACATCGGCCTCGGTGACGGGAAAGGCAATGGCGTCGGCGCGGCCGAGGCGGCGGGACTCATCGCGCAGGTAGTCGGAAAAATCGCGGGAAACCTCGTTTTGCCAGTTCATATGCCTGCCAGTTAAGCATGGAACCGGCCAAGAGAAAAGCGAGAAAGGGGAAGGTTCAGCGGTTCAACGATTCAGCGGTTGCAGTCGGTCATTCCGAGCGTAGTCGAGGAATCTCAGGCTGTTTGGCGAAGTGCTAGATCCCTCGACTCCGCTCAGGATGACGGAGCGGGGCGTTGGAAATAGCTAATAGCTAATAGCGGAGCACGGAAAAACACCCTTCGTCCCCTCTGCTATCAGCTATCCGCTATCTCCTACCGCGCCACGGGCAGCTCCGCCCAGTGGGTGGTGTAGCGCGGGGAGCGGTTCGCCTGCTTCAGCGCCGCCATCCGCCGGAAGCCGCTCGACCCCACCCGCACCGCATCGCGCCCGTACTCGGCGTTCAGCCGGTCCAGGGCCGCCATCAGCCGCCCCTGCCGCGCCCGCGCCACCGGATCCTCCGGCCGGAACAGGTCGCCCTGCCGCAGATGGCGGTCCGACAGGTCCGCCAGCATGACCTCCGCCCTCTTATATTGAAAGCCGGAGCGGAAAATCGACCGCAGCCCCGCCCCCGCCGCCGCCGTGAGCGCGGGCGTGTAGTCCGTGGGCGGCTCCAGCCGCAGCAGCACGCGGTTGGAGGTGCGCGCCTCCTCCGGCCCGAAATAGCCCGTCGAAACACCCACCTGCAGCAGGCCGGCCAGCGACCCCTGCTCCCGCAGCCGCTCGCCCACCCGCGCCGTATAGGCGGCCACCAGCTCGCCCAGCTCCGCCAGGCTCGAGGTCGCCCGCGCAAAAGTGCGCGAGCAGAGCATCGTCTTGCGCGCCCCCCGCACATCGCCCGGGTCCAGCGCCGGAATCCCGCGCAGCTCCCACGCCAGCCGCACCTCCACCACCGAGAGCAGGCGGCGCAGCAGGTCGTCCGGCGCGCGGGCGAACTCCAGCGCCGTGCGGAACCCCGCCATCCGCAGGCGGCTGCCCAGGCGCGCGCCGATGCCCCAGATCTCCTCCAGCGGCGTGCGGGACAGCTCGTCGTCCGCCGCCGCCGCGTCGGCGAAGATCCGCACGCCGTCGGGCGCGCCCTTGGCGCGGTCGTTCGCCAGCTTGGCCAGCGCGTTCGTCGAGGCGAGGCCCACGGAAACCGGGATGCCCGTGTCGCGCTTCACGACCCGCCGCAGCTCGCGCGCCCAGCCGACCGGATCGGCCAGCCCCGCCGGGGGCACCTCGAGGAAGGCCTCGTCGATGGAGTAGACCAGCACCTCCGGCGAAAAGCGCTCCAGCGTGCGCATGACGCGGTGGGACATGTCGGCGTAGAGGGTGAAGTTGGAGGAGAGCGCCACGCCGCCATGGGCGGCCACGAGGGCGGCCACCTCGAAGTAGGGCTGGCCCACCTGGACGCCCAGGGCCTTGGCCTCGCGGGAGCGGGAGACCACGCAGCCGTCGTTGTTGGAGAGCGCCAGCACGGCCCGCCCCTCCAGCGACGGGCGGAACACCCGCTCGCAGGAGACATAGAAGCTGTTGCAGTCCACCAGGGCAATCATCTCCGCCTCACACCGAATGGATGACGTGGCGCACCACGCCCCAGGTTTCGAACGCCGTCTCGGCCGTGACCTCGATCGGCGCGTACCGGGTGTTTTCCGGATCCAGGAACACGCGGCCGGCGCTGCGGCGCAGGCGCTTGACGGTGAGCTCGCCGTTGAGCACGGCGATCACGATGCTGCCGCTGACCGGCTCCACCGAGCGGTCGACGATCAGGATGTCGCCGTCCTGGATGCCCGCGCCGGTCATGGAGTCGCCCTGCACCCGGATGAAATAGGTGGCCGCCTCGTGCTGGACGAGCGTTTCGTTGAGGTCGATCTTGCGCTCGATGAAATCCTCCATGCCCGAGGGAAAGCCCGCGGAGATGCGCGCGGCCACGAGCGGCAGGCGCAGCGCCTTGCCGGCCGCGCAGCGGCCCAGGATGATGGCGTTGGATGTGGGCATGGCTGCACGCTAGCATAAAGAATAGCGGATAGCTAACAGCTAATAGCGGACAACCAACGATCAACAATCAACAACCAACAACCAACGACCAACGATCAACGATCAACAACCAACGATCATGGGGAAAAGACCCCTTACCAATAAACTTGTCGATTGCACCGGGCTGTGCCAACAATGCGGATGTGAAAGTCGCCACCGCCAGAACCCGCGCTCCCCGCACGCCCCGAGCGGCCCCCGCCCGCCCGCCGCGGCCCGCCGCCGTCACGCGGGCGCTCGTCCCGCTCGACACGGGTAAAATCCGCGAGGAAGCCCTGGACTCCTACCGCAAGACCGAGCGGGAGCTGGCCAAGGCCACCGAGCAGCTCAAGCGCTACCAGGAGCGGGATATCCCGGGCTTCCGGGCCTGGTGCCGGCGCACCTTCGGCAAGCTCTTCGTCCAGCTCTCGGACCTGGAGACCTCCCTCCACACCAAGCAGGCCATGGCCCGCGAAATCCGCAGCCTCGCCGAGCGCTTCGAGCTGAGCGACGCCGAGGCCTACCACAAGTACCTGTGGCGGCGCGACAACCCCGCGGCCGCCGAGGAGGAGGACCGCCGCTTCGAAGCCGAGGAGCGCCGCCTCCTGGCCGAAGCCGAGGCCGCCCGCCAGAAGCGCCGCGCCGAGGCCGGGCGGGACGAGACGGACACCGAGGAGGAGGCCGGGCCGGAGCCCGAGGACGACTGGGCCGAGATGGAGGAACTGTTCGGCGCCTTCCTGGGCGGCGCCCGCCGGAAGCGCACCCGGCTCAAGGAGACGGACAGCGCCACCGCCCGCGAGCTCTACCGGGCCATCGTCCGCAAGCTGCACCCCGATCACCACGGCCACATGAACGAGGCCCGCAAGCACCTGTGGGACGAGGCGCAGACGGCCTGGCGCAACCACGATGTGGAAACCCTTAAAAACGTGCACGCCCAGTGCGAGACCGAGGACGTCGGCCTGGGCGCGCAGTCGGCGGTCTCCACCATCCTGCAGGCCACCCGCCGGATCAAGGAGGCGCTCCGCCACTCCAAGCGGCAGATCCGCCAGCTCACCACCCGGCTGGAATGGAACTATGCGACCCGCAAGTCGAACCCCTCCTATGCCCGCAAAGTGGAGACGGTCATCCTGGACGAGATCCGCCTGATCCGCTTCCAGCTCGACCGCCTCACCCGCGCCTTCCAGACGCTGGAAGTGCAGGCCGCGAAAAAGAAGCGGAAGAAAAAGTAGGGTTCGGAGGTTCAACGGTTCAGGGGTTCAACGGTTCAGCGGTTCAGCGGTTCAGCGGTTCTAACCGTTCCTTTCGCTTTGACATGGCACAGGAGTCCGTCATTCCGAGCGAAGTCGAGGAATCTCAAACTGGTTCGGAAATTCCAGATCCCTCGACTTCGCTCGGGATGACAATCCATTTACGCTCGGGATGCCGAGCCCGACTAGCCCTCGCACGCTCGGGCGGCGCGCGATTGGATTCTCGATCGTACGCCCGACAGCAACCTTCGCAAACAGCTTATTCTGACGGGCACTTACGGAAGCCATCTCGCGCGCCGCCCGACGTGAGCGGCAGCGAACCGGGCGCGCGATGGCTCTCGGGTGTGGCGTTTCGATCAGGCGGACCACGGCGTGGTGATTTTGCGATGATAAGGGCTGAAGGCGATGGGACGTGGCCTCGCGGGCCCGGCCCGTCCAGCATCAAGATAAAGAATAAATCCAGTATTGGGTT
>CAIKKV010000330.1 GCA_903828035.1 uncultured bacterium | reverse complement strand
CCGGGCTTGGCCACGGTCTGCTGGAACGGGTAAAGATTGACGATCACGGCGTCCAGGGGCTGGGCGTCGCACCGCGCCAGGTCGGCCTTGTGCGAGTCGTTATACGTTTCGGACAGGATGCCCAGGTAGATCTTGAAGTCGAGCGTCTTGACCAGGCCGCCCTGCATCTCCGGCTGGCCGGTGTAATCGGAAACGGAGACCAGATACGTGGAAGCGGCCGCGCCGAGGATTTGCTGGATGGCGGTGAAGGTGCCGCCGGTGGAATAGAGGCGGATGGACGGGCAGGCGTCGATCAGCCCCCGCACCAGGCCCTCCAGCCCCGTCTTGTCGGAAAGGCTGATCAGCACATGGCGGACGGCCACACGATCATCGATGCGGGACACGGTGTTCAGGGACATGCAGGCTCCTTGGCTGGCGGTTGCCGAATCGTTTCATCCTATACCACCCGCCACCCGAAAGCAAGACCGCGCGCGGTCCCCCGGCGATGCGGCAGTGCCCGGCGGGATGCCGCCTGCTCACGGGAACGCTTCCGCCAGCAGGGTCCGCACGGGCACCCCTTCCTTGCGGGCGCGCTTGCACAGGTCGCTGACGCGCGAGTAGCCGTGCTTCTTCATGGCCTCGGTCAGGAGGGGGATGAGGGTGTCGGCATTCCGCTCGTTCCGGGCGGCATCCAGGCGCAGGTCGCGGATGGCCCGCTCCTCCAGGACCAGGGCGGCGCTCGCCAGCAGCTCCATGGATTCGAGCACGCCGAACACGGCCGCGCTTTCCCAGACATTCAAATCCAGCTCGCCATGATCCAGCGTGGCCTGGCATTGGGCGTGCAGGCCCATGACCTTGAAACACAGCTGCATGACGTGCTCCGGGATGACCGGGTTGATCTTTCCCGGCATGATGGACGAGCCCGGCTGCACGGCGGGCAGGGCGATCTCCCCCAGCCCCGCCTCGGGGCCGGAGTTCATCAGCCGCAGGTCCTGCCCGATCTTCACCAGCCCGCGCGCGAGCAGGTCCAGCTCGGAGGAGACGCGGACCAGGTCGTCCATATTCTGCGCGGCGTCGAACAGGTTGGCGCTGCGCCGGTAGCGCCGGTCGCCGGTGACCTGCCGGAGGGCCGGAATCACGGCCTTCCAGTAACCGGGCGCCACATCCTCGCGGCGGCCCACGATCGTGCCTCCCAGCGGCACGGCATGCAAAGCGTCCACGGCCTGCCCCACGGCCTTGCCCCGGCGGCGGATGAACTGCACGTAGCCGCCCAGCAGGTCGGCGAACGTGATGGCCACGGCATCCTGCAGGCAGGTGCGGGCCAGGCGGCGGCGGGACTTCCACTGGCGGGCCTTGCCGTCGAGTCCGGCAACCAGGGCGCCGAGCGCCTGCTCGAGCCGCGGCCACTGAAGGATCACGGCCAGGTGGCAGGCGGACGGATAAACATCGTTGGTGGATTGCTGCTGGTTGACGTGGTCGTTCGGATGGACCTTGGCGTACCGGCCGCGCCGGCCGCCGAGCCGCTCTTCGGCCAGGTTGGCCAGCACCTCGTTGGCGTTCATGTTGGCGGAGGTGCCGCCGCCGCCGTGCAAGCAATGGACGGGGAATTGATCGGGCCGCGGCCGGGCAAGCAGGCTCCGGGCCGCGTCCACGATGGCTCCGCCGATCCTCCGGTTCAGCAGTCCCGCCTTCTGGTTGGCCAGGGCCGCGGCCTGCTTGACCCGCAACAGGCCCTGCACGAGCGCGGGAAAGTCGCCAATGGCGCGCTGGCCGCGCAGGGGGAAGTTTTCGACGGCCCGCTGCGTCTGCGCCCCGAAAAGGGCGCTGGCGGGAACGGCGATGTCGCCAATCAGATCGTGCTCGAGGCGTGTCTTGGGCGTGCGAGTGGCTGTCATGGCGGATATTATATTCGGACCCCTCCCCGGGCGAAAGACCTATCTTTTTTTTATGCGGGGATTCCCGGGGATATGCTACGATGCGGCTCAGATAACCCGGAGGTCGCCATGAAGTTTCGCCTTGTCCGCCTGTTCCCGTTTCTGGGTGCCGCCCTGGCCTGCCTCTTCCTGGCCTCCGGCTGCGAAACGGATGACGACGAGTTCGACCACAATCCGCCCGCCGGCCAGGGCAGCATCATTGTCGACAACTTCACCTTCACCGACATCGAGTTCTTCGTGGACGGCCGGATCCAGGGGAAAATCAAGGAGGACGACGACAAGGCCTTCGATTTCGCCCCCGGCGTCTACCGCGTGGTCCTGAACGACGACGACGGCAACCACTCGTGGGCGGACGATGTGGATGTGCTGGAAGGCCGGCTGACCGTGCTCAAGGTCCAGATCGACACCAGCTTTTCCGACACCTACAGCGTCACCCGGGAAATCCAGTAGCGACGAACCGACCGAGCGAACCGCGCCCGGACAGGGTCAGTCGGGCGGGCGAGCCGCCGCCTGAAGCGCCCTGAGCGTCTCGATCACGCGGGCGCCATATTGCTTTTCAGGGCCCTTGTCGATTTCGCCGGCCAGGCGGCCCTGGGGATCAATGATCACCGCCTTGCGGGCCGAAAACAGCCCCCCCAGGCCCAAAGCGCCATAGGCCGTGCTGGCCTGCTTCTCGACATCGCACGCCAGCGCAAACGGCAGGGCCTGGTCCCTCTGGAACTTCTCAACAACGGCGGGCGGGTCCATGCTGATGCCGAGAAGGCTCGCGTTCAGCTTCTGGATCTGGGGCCAGGCCTCGCGCAAGCTGGCCATCTCGAGCACATCCTTGGGCGCATTCGCCTTGGGATAAAAACAGATCACCAGCCACTTTCCCTGGAAATCCTTCAAGCGGGCCTTGCCGCCCGGAAAAGCCGCCAGGGAGAAACCGGGCGCCTTTTGCCCGATTGCGGATGCAGCCGGAGCCGGTGCGGCCGGCTCGGACTTCTTTTTGTCTTTGTCTTT
>CAIKKV010000329.1 GCA_903828035.1 uncultured bacterium | reverse complement strand
TTCGCCCCGACCACCGGCCTGTCCACCGCCCGCACCCGGCTCCGCTTTACCGGCGGAAGCCTGGAAATCCCGGTTTCAAAGGACATGCTGGGCCGCGTCTTCGACGGCCTGGGCCGGCCCAAGGACGGGCTCCCTCCCGTGCTGTCCGGAGAGCGCCGGGACGTCAACGGCTTCCCCATCAACCCGGTGTCCCGCGAATACCCCCGCGATTTCATCCAGACCGGCATCTCCGCCATCGACCTGATGAACACCCTGGTCCGGGGCCAGAAACTGCCGATTTTCTCGGGAAGCGGCCTGTCCCACAACCGCATGGCCGCCCAGATCGCCCGCCAGGCCCGGCTGCTGAACGAGGATGTCAATTTCGCCATCGTCTTCGCCGCCATGGGCGTCAAATACGACGTGGCGCGGTTTTTTGTCGAATCCTTCGAGAAAAGCGGCGTGCTTGGCAACGCCGCCCTGTTCCTCAGCCTGGCCGACGATCCCTCCGTGGAGCGGCTGGTCACGCCGAGAGCCGCCTTGACTCTGGCCGAGTATCTGGCGTATGAGGAAGACATGCACGTGCTGGTCATCATGACGGACATGACAAACTATTGCGAAGCCCTCCGGGAAATCGCGACGGCGCGAAACGAAGTCCCGAGCCGGAAAGGCTATCCGGGCTATCTCTATAGCGACCTGGCCTCCCTGTATGAGCGGGCCGGGCGCATCCGGGACCGCGAGGGATCCATCACGCAGGTGCCCATCCTGAGCATGCCGAGCGACGACATCACCCATCCGGTTCCCGATCTTTCCGGGTACATCACCGAGGGCCAGATCGTCCTCGACCGCGGCCTGTTCCAGGCCGGCACCTACCCCCCCGTGGCCGTGCTGCCCTCCCGCTCCCGGCTGATGAAGGACGGCATCGGGAAAGGCCGCACCCGGCCCGATCACCCCCATGCGTCCTCCCAGCTCTTCGCCGCCTACTCGCGCGTCAAGGACATCCGCTCCCTGGCGGCCGTCATCGGCGAGGAGGAGCTCAGCCCCCTCGACAAGCAGTACCTCCGGTTCGGCGATGCGTTCGAGAAAACGGTGATCACCCAGGGCGAGTTCGAGAACCGGACGATTTCCAAGAGCCTCGAGCTGGGCTGGGCCGCCTTGTCGATCCTGCCCCGCGAGGAGCTCTACCGGCTGACCGAGGAAGAGCTGAACGAGCACTACAACCGGACGCCTTCGCCGGCCCCCGACGGAGCACGTCCCCCGCAGGAGCGCGTGACCTGATGGCCAGGCTGAACATAGCCCCCACAAAAAGCAACCTGCTGACCCTGCGGCGCGACCTCGCGGTGGCCCGCGAGGGGTTCGGCCTGCTGGACCAGAAGCGCGAAATCCTGGTGCTCGAGCTGATGCTGCTCCTGGGGCAGGCGCGCGAGCTCCAGGCCAAGCTGGAGCACATACAGGGACAAGCCCTGCAGGCCCTCCGGCAGGCGATCGCCCGGTCGGGCTATGACCGCCTGGCGGCCGCCGCCGGCGG
>CAIKKV010000328.1 GCA_903828035.1 uncultured bacterium | reverse complement strand
GCTTGCTCGGTCTGGACCTCGTTCCTGCCCCGCTTCCCCCCGGCCTCTTCCTTCCAGACGGTTTTGTAGCCGAAGAGGTCCACCAAGGCATTGGTCACGGGCGCGCCGGATTCGGCATCGGCGGCATAGAGCAGCATGCTGTTGGTGAGCGGCTTTTCGACGAGGATCGTATCCTGGATCCACAGGACGAGGTGGGTGGTATTGCCTTGCGCCATGCGCGAGGTGATCCAGTAGGCGCCTGGCTTGGTCAGCGGAGGTTGGACCGTGATGCGCTTGTCGAAATGGCGGGGCCGCGGCGTCAGATCCATGGACCATTCCGCCGCCTTTTCGCCGATGTAGCGCGTTTGATTGGTCTGGATCAGGCGCCAGCCCAGATTGTCGAGCTGCAGGTTGTTCCAATCCAACTCGCGCGGATTGGATTTCAAATATTCTTTCATGTCCTGGAGCAGGCGGGGCACATCGATTGTCCGGGCCTCGAAGGCGACGGATCGACCGTTGCGGAATCGGAAGTCGAAGGACGGTTTCACAGGCGACTGGGGCAGGAGCGGCTCAAAGGTTCCCCAGTTTCCTGTGATCTGGTCAAGCTGACGCTGCTTGCCCTTGTTGTTGCCATAACGCTCGATGTTGAGCTTCAGGACTTGCGCCGACTTTTCATATTGGCGCCGGTTTGAGAAGAGAGTGGCCAAACGAGTGAGCGCTTCCTCGCCTTCGGCTGATTTGTTTTCACCCACTTTAATCAGAAGAGCCAGGGGGTTCTGATCGTCCGGCAGGCTGAACCGTTTGATGCCGGTTGCCAGCCGCGCGAGGGTTTCATTTTCGCCAAGGGACTCCAGGTCGAACAGATGTTTCGCCGTCTCTCCTTCGCTGTCGTCGTTCCGGAAGAGATACATTTGTTCCGCGAGCGTTTCGACGCCGAATTGATAGTGGAGGAATGCGGCGCGTGCGAGCAGCACGCGGTTTTCGATGGCCGGATTGAGGCGAATGGCCTCCGCTTGAAGCCAGCGGATGCGTTCGCCATCGGTGCGGGCGGTAGCAAATGAGTCGGGGCTGGCATGGTATACAGGAACACCGGTTTCATCCACCGGCGCTCCTGATGTGCGGGAGGTGTCCGGTGCAGAATCCTCCCATGGCGGAAGGACGGCTATATCGGTTTTTGACTGCAAGCGCCAGGAGTCCCGCGCGCTCATCCGGGAGTCCTGTAGCGCCTCGGCGTAATCGGCCAGAATGTCCGCACAGGCGGCCTTCTGCTTGTCGTCCGGGTTGCCGCCGTTCAACCGGGCCTGCTCAAATAGCTGCAGGCTGCGCGCCCGGTCCCTTTCCCAGACATTGACGTAGCGGCCGCCTCCGCGGTGCCACCCGCGGCTGAACTCGCCGGCCACGATATAGCCGTTGTGGGGAAGACGCCGGTATTGATTGGCGGCGAACGCGAGCACAAGGCAGTCGCGCGGATGAGCGGAGGCGGCCGATTCAATGAACGCGTCGCATTCGGGGATCTTGTTTAACTGCTGCAGGCATTCGACCCCCTTTTGCAGGGCTTGTACCACGGCATCGCCGGCCAGGTTAGGGGCGAGCGTGAGCGTGCGGTTGATGGCCAGCGCCTCGTTGTATTTGCCGGACGACTGGAGCTTGTCGGCCTGCTGGCGCAGCGCGTACGGAGTGGTCAGAGGCTCCGCGGACTGGACGCTCAGGGCGGAGAAGAGACAGGCAAGAAACGCCAAGGTCCTATGCATAACGAACCTCCTTGTTAGACTGGAAACGAACGCCCGAACGCTTTTCTTCAGAGCGTATCCCAGAGCTTCCGGATCTTGTCGCGTCCGAAGCAGCGATAATCCCGGTCGGCGGAGAACGATTCGACGGTGATGGTGCCGTCATAGCGGGCCGCTTTCAGCGCGCGGATGGCGTCGGGCCAGTCGATCGTGCCGGTGCCCGGGGGCAGGTGCTGGTCCTCGCGTCCGTTGTTGTCGTGCGCGTGAACGTGAACCAGCCGGTCGGCGAACCGCTTGATCCAGGTTGCCGGCTGAAAGCCGTTCAGGTTGCAGTGGCCCAGGTCGAGGTGGCAGGCCAGGCCGGGAACGGCTTCATAGATCGCCTGGAGATGGTCGGGCAGGTCGTTCCACGAGGCGGCCGGTTCGAGCATGAGCTGCACGCCGGTCTGGCGGGAGATGGGCATCAGCGCCTGGAGCGACTCGATCTGGAACGCCAGGCCTTCCTTGATTGAAAAGAGGTGGGAGGGCCAGTGGGTGTGGATGGTGGCGTTCGGGCTGCCGATGCGGGCGAAGGCTTGAAGCGCGGCGGTGGCCGCCGCCACGGACGCCTTTCGCAAGATCGGCATGGGCGAGCCGATGGGCAGGTACCACGCCATGTGGCCCACGATGGACAGGGAGTGCCGGTCCAGTTCGCGCCGGATGGAGAGGGGGTCGACGATTTCCGGAAGGGAAAGATCCGGCTCCAGGGAAAGGTCGATAAAGTCAAATCCGTGCCCGGCGGCCCAGGCGATTTCGTCCTCGGGCTTGATGCGCGGGTTGTTGGGGCTGCCAAGTTTCATGAGGGGGCCGATCCTTTCAGTCGCGCCAGGGCGCGTGTTTCGTGGTCTTGAAGGCGCTGCCGGTCCGCTTCCGAAGCGTCGGTTCTCGCCGGGCAGAAGACAAGGGGATAAGCGGGGAACTCCCGCTCCAAACAGAAGCGGGCGCGTTCGACATGGAAGTCGGAGGTGACGATGCGCAACTCCCTCACGCCCAGCGGTTCAAGAATCGGCTTTGACAGGCGGGCGTCTTCAGGCGTGTTCGTGCTTTCCGCTACGGGGAGAAAGGCTTTTTCGGGAACGCCTTTCCCGACCAGGTATTGGCGCGAATAGCAGCCGTGGGGTTGGCTTGTGGTGTTGAAATGGGCGCCGTAGCCGCCGGTTGTCAGGATGCGGTAGTCGGGGTGGGCCTGAAACTCCTCCAGGGCCCGCCCGGCGCGTTCAAGCGCGCGTTCGGAAAGCCGCCCGCTTTCGTCGTTCGGCGCGCCCAGCACGATGATGACTCCCGGAGATGGATTGTTCACGATGAGGGCTCCTGTTCGGCGACAGTGTAACAAAACGGCGAAACAGGTGGAAAGGAAAACGGAAACGATATTGCTTGAGTCATTTGGAGGAAAGGGGGAAAATGACGTTGTGCTTCAGTGAATACCCCGCGCCGCGGTTGGCTCTTTTCTAGCAGGTGCTCGCGGAAGCGAGCCGGAAGGTTGTGATGAGAAAAATAATGATGCTGGCAGTGTGGG
>CAIKKV010000327.1 GCA_903828035.1 uncultured bacterium | reverse complement strand
GCCGTAAAGCGTGCCGATGAACGTGAAGAACTCCGTGGCCGTCAGGCGGTCATAGAGGAACGGGGTGTCGGGGATATAGGCCATTTTCTTCTTGGCTTCCACCGGGAACTCCGCCACATCGAGTCCGCCGATCCAGGCCCGTCCCGAGGAGGCCTGCAGCAGGCCGGTCAGCATTTTGAGCGTGGTTGTTTTCCCCGCGCCGTTGGGCCCCAGGAAGCAGAAGACCTCGCCCCGGGGGACGTGCAGGGTCAAGTCCTTGACCGCGTGAAAAGGCCCGTAAAACTTGTTCAGGTTCTCCATCCGGATCATGGCCCGAGCTCCTTTTTCACATCGAGGATTCCGACGGACAGACGGCCGACGTAGCGCAGTAACTTTGCCTGGCCGGCCAGTTCGCCTTCCGCGAGCGCCAGATGGGTCGCATCCGCGACAGGCTGGCCGAATGTAGGGTCCATTTCAGACCACACTCCGTTGACGTAAACCGCCACCCACGCATGATAATAGAAACGCTCGTTCAGGTAGACAACTCCCGCTTTGACCTTGGCCGGGATGCCGGCCGCCCGGCAGAGGCCGATGGCGAGGTAGGTGTGCTCGTTACAGTCGCCTTCGAGTTGGTTGAGCACGGCGATGGCGGAGGGAAGGCTGGCGGAGGGGTTTTTGCGAACGTGCGTGAATACCCAGTTGTTAATAGCCAGGGCGGCGGCGGCGGGACTGGACGTGGAGCCGGTGATGGCCTTTGCCTGTTTGACGATGGCGGGGTCATTGGCCTGGATAAAAGGGGTGGACGCCAGCTCATTGGTGAAGGCGGATGCGGGCAGGGAGGAAGGGTCCGGCTCGTCCGGCCAGCCCCTTGCCTCGATCCGAAGGCGGATGCCGTTGGTGTCGGAACCCAGCACGGTTTGCCGGGGAGTGGTCAGGTCGGCCGCCGGGACGTCGATGCCTTTCAGGAGCAGTTCGAGCCTCCTGGCGAGGCGGGGTTCCCCGATTGATTTGTCGGCGGGCGCGGCGGCGGAAGCCAGCATTTCGTCCTGCCCGCGGCGGGGGGACGACTTGTAAGCCAGGGCTTCTTCGGGCGCGCAGGCTTCCATGCTCCAGCCGAGCGGGGTGTCCTGGCGGAGGATTTCCCCCTGGCTGTTGACCCAGGTCCACAGGAGCATGCCCTGGTAGTCCGCCGCCAGCACGGTGGCCTCTTCCTGCCGGCCGCGGATCGTAAGGGTCTCACGGCGGTCGGCCCGCACCCGGACATCCGCCACGGCCATCGACGCGGGATCGAGCGTCTTGAACGTGCGGGTTTGCCCCGGGGACAAGGCGCCCAGCGCCTGTTCGAGCATGGGGGAATAGAGAATGACGTCGTCCGGGATGCTCATGACCTGGCGCGATTTGCTTCCGCCCGCCTGGATGGTGATCAGGAATTGGTCCCCCTTGCTGCGCCGCCCGGTGATCTCGGTCTCGTACGTTTTGGCATTCAAGGTGAAGGTGAATTGCTGGAGCCGGGAGAGGATGTCGAGGTTGACGAGGAGATGGGTGTAGACGCGCTGCGGAACGGCGAGGATGTTCAGCTCGAGCTCCATCTCGCTGTCGATCCGGTAGTGTTCGGTGGAGGAGCGCTCGTCCACGTCGATTTCGGTGTGGGAATACCCGATCGGAGAGCCATTGGCCAGGATGCGCATCCAGGAGCTTCGGATCAGCATGCCGCTTTTGAAAAGATCGCGATACCCTTCGAAGCGCCCGGTAAAACGTTCCGGGCAGGCTTCGAAGCGGATGAGCCAGCCCGTCATAACCGCCCAGAGAATGACTACGCAAGTGATACGGAGCCTGGCGGCATGCTTGGCATTCATGGCGCCGGCGCGGCCAGGCGTTTCAGGATCGCCTGCTTTTCCTTGCGCAGGGCTATCAGGCGCGGATCCGCCCGCGGCCGGCCGGAGGAGCGGGCAACCGCGTCCATGGCGTCTTTCCTGGCCTGCAAGTCACGCAGGAGCGCCTGCTCCTGATATTTCATCAGCCGCAGCTTGTCGAGAATGGCCATGCGCTCGTTTCCAGTCGCCTTCTCCAGTTTCACTTGCAGGGCCTGGGAGTCCTTCTGGAAAGCGGCCATGCGCTCCATGCTCTGGCGGTAAGCCTTCTCTTCCGCCGTTGCGGGTCCGGTTTCCTCGGCAACCGGACCGCCCAAAGCGGCTTCCTCGATGCTGATTTGGGCGAGACGGCTGCGAAGGGCAACTTCGGCGGGGGGCACACGGTCAAACTGGCCTTGGTGGATTTCAAGGTCGCCGCCCCGGAAAGCCAGGTCGGGCACATTGCGATTGTTCAGGATGAGCGTGCCCGTGAGGGCTGAGACGTTGTGGAAGGAGCAGGTGCCCTCAATGACAAGGACGTCGCCGGCCTTGAGCTGACGGATCGGCTGTCCGGTCTGCGGATTGATGGCCAGGGAGCGGGCGTTTGTGACAATGCCCCACGAAGCGGGTTGGGCGGGGGGCGGCGGCGCTTCAGGTTGCGACGCGGCTTCAACGTCGGTGGGGGCCGGTGCGGGCGTATTGGTTTCCGGTGCGGTTGACTCCGCCACGGTAGAGGGGGCGGCCTTGTTTGCATCGGGGTTGTCCTGGGAGGACGCGGGAACGCGTATCGCGTCCACCTCCGCCTTGGCGGAGGTGGCATAGATGGCCACGGGTGACCGGGGAAACCGCTGGGTGAGATCGGCTGCCAGGGTTTCAATCATGGGCGCATCGCGCAGGGTAATCAGTTCAGCCAGGAGCGTTTCATAGCCCGACCATTCGGTTGGCCGTTCGATCGGGAAGAAGCCGTTGAAGAAGCTCGCCACCATG
>CAIKKV010000326.1 GCA_903828035.1 uncultured bacterium | reverse complement strand
GCCGCCACCGTTACGCCGTCGGCATTTTTCACGTCCGCGTTCAATTCCGTGAATAAAAGCCGCATGCTTCCATCCCGCAGAGAAAACAGATTCTGCCTGTTTAATGTCGAGTTCATCACGTAACTTCGAATGGGAATAACATTGGAGGCTGTCTGGATCTTCTTTAACTCAATCGCAAAAGTAGGGCACAAGT
This sequence comes from uncultured bacterium, assembly GCA_903828035.1. The sequence continues at coordinate 9,372 of CAIKKV010000326.1, read as the reverse complement.
AAATGCGCTTATCCGTCACATATGAATACAAACTTCCATTCGTAACGCAAACGGACGCCTTGAGCGTGCCATCGTCCCACATATCGATGTTTCCGGCGGTGCCGGCGGCCACTGCGGCTCGTCTACCGATCCATCCCCGTTTTTCGACCCACACATAATTCTCGTAGGCCTGATACGTTGTCGCATAGGGAAAGCTGCCGCCGTTTGCCGCGTACGCCATGGTGGCCGTGAACAGCTCCTTCAGATTATTGGCGCACTGCGCCTGGCGACCTTTCTCACGGACCCGGGCGAGAACGGGAAACATCAAGCCGGCCAATACGCCGATAATGGTGATCACGACCAGCAGCTCAACGAGAGTAAAAGCCTTGCGTCTCATTTCGCCTCTCCTTTCACGAGCAGCATATCCTGAAAAGCGCTCAGGCGCGAGCGGATTTTCTTCTCCGTCAGCCCCGCCACGCCGTCGGGCCCGAAGGATTCCACGCAGAAGGAGGCCATGACCGCGCCGTGGAGGAGCGCCTCGCGGATAGACCCCTCGTCCTCCCGCCCGATCCGGGCCAGCGCGCCCAGCAGGCCGCCCGTGAAGGTGTCGCCGGCGCCCGTCGGATCGATGACCCGCTCCACCGGAAACGCCGGCAGCAGGAACAGGCCGGCCGGGGAAAACAGCATGGCGCCGTGTTCCCCTTTCTTGATGACCACGTGGGAAGGGCCCATGCGCCGGATCACCTGGGCCGCCCGGATCAGGTTGGACTCGCCCGTCAGCTGCCGGGCCTCCGAGTCGTTCACCGTCACCATGTCGACCCGCTTCAGCACATCAAGGACCCTCGGGCGGGCGATGGAAATCCACAAATCCATGGTGTCGGCGGCGACAAAGCGCGGCTTGGCCATCTGGTCCAGCACCCGGATCTGGAGATCGGGCTGCATGTTGGCCAGAAACAGGTACGGAGCGGCGCGATAGCGGGGCGGCAGCTCGGGCTGGAAGCCGGCCAGCACGTTGAGCTCGGTCGAAAGCGTCCGGCGGTTGTTCATGTCGTCTTCGTACACGCCGGACCAGCGGAAGGTGCGGCCCTTGATGCGCTGGAGCCCTTCCACATCGAGCCCGCATTGCTGGTAGAACCGGAGGAACGGCGCGGGAAAGTCGGTGCCCACCACGCCGACCATGCCCGTCCGGGTGAAAAACGAGGCGGCGGCGCCGGCGTGGGTGACGGAGCCGCCCAGCACGCGGGCGCGCTTCGCGGCGGGGGTGGCAATGGTGTCGAGCCCGATGGAGCCCACGATCACCAGTTGAACAGCAGCATCCTTCTTGATCCTCATCGCGTCAATGTCCTTTCCGCTCACTCAAATAGGCGAGAAGCCCTTCGAGGGCCAGCCTGTAGCTGTCCGGCCCGAACCCGGCCACCTGCCCCACGCAGGCGGGCGCGGTCAGACTGCGCTGCCGGAACTCTTCGCGGGCGTACACATTCGACAGGTGAACCTCCACGCACGGCAGGGCCACGCCCTGGATCGCGTCGCGGATGGCGATGCTCGTGTGCGTGTAGGCGCCGGGGTTCAAAATCAGGCCGTCGAACGTGCCCGTCGCGGATTGGATGGCGGAGACCAGCTCGCCTTCGCCATTGGACTGGATCGCCTCCAGTTCCGCCCCCAGCTCGCCGGCCCGTCGGCGCAGGCCCTCGACCACGTCCGCCAGCGTCATCTTCCCGTAGATCCCGGGCTCCCGCGTGCCCAGCAAATTGAGGTTCGGCCCGTTAATGACCAGAATCCGTCGCTTCATGACGCCTCGTCCTTGTCGTTTTCCTTCTCCGGCATGCGGCGGCGGGCCCGCAGCACCTGAACCTCGGCGGCCGGATACTCGAAATACCGGTTATCGTCCAGCCGCACCTTGACCCGCTGACGGGGAATGTCGCGATCCACGACAAAGCCGCGGCCCTCCGGGATCTGCACCTCGTCGCCATCGCCCGGCATGGACTGCGACAGGTCCCGGTAGACCTCCTGCTCGTAGCGCAGGCAGCATTTCAGGCGGCTGCACATGCCGCTGATGGTGGTGGGATTCAGCGCCAGCCGCTGCTGCTTGGCCATCTTGACGCCCACCGCCTCGAACTTCTTGAGCCAGGAGGAGCAGCACATGCGGCGGCCGCAGGTGCCCATGCCCCCCACCCGGCCGGAGGCGTCGCGAACGCCGATCTGGCGCATCTCGATGTGGGACTTCAGCTCCCCGGAAACGTCCTTGAGGAACTCGCGGTAATCCACCCGCTCGTCGGCTGTAAAGGTGATGCAAAGCAGGGAGCGGTCGAAGCTGTAGCGGACGCTCAGGATCTTGAAGGGCAGCTTGTGGGCCAGCGCCTTGCTCTGGCACACGGTCATGGCCATGCGGGCGTGAACGTTGTTTTCGTGCGCCTTGGTCTGATCCTGGAGGGTGGCCCGGCGGAGCACAACCGGATGGCCGTCCGGCGGAGGGCCCTCGACGACGGCTTCCAACTTCTGGATGCGCCCGTATTCCAGCATCCGGCCATGCTGGAAGACGCACCAGTCGCCCTGGTGAATCGCCAGATCGCCGGGACTGGCCGCCGGCAGGATGCTTCCGTCCTCCAGGAGAACTTTTATGGCTCGATACACGCGCTTGACCCCCGATTTGATCTGTTTCTATTATCAGGGAGCAAGGAGCCCCTGTCAACACCGGGTAAGGAAAATGAACCTCTTTTCTAAGCCATACCCAAGGAGATTGTCCTAGCCAGAAAGCCGATTCATTACTAGGATGAACCCTGAAATAAACAAGCGCATATCGGATCACGCAGGGGAAGGAACATCGCATGAAGTGGACGGTGAAAAAAGCCGAGTGTCAGAACCTGCGCGAAGGGCTCCGGAAAGAGTGGCTGGAAACCAACGGCCTCGGCGATTACGCCTCCAGCACCATCGTGAACTGCCACACCCGCCGCTACCACGGCTTGCTGGTGGCCAATCTTCAAAAACCCGCCGGCCGCCACGTGCTGCTCTCCTCCTACGAGGAGACGCTGAGCCTGGACGGGCATGACTTCGACCTCTCCTGCCACAAGTACCCGACCCTCTTCCACCCCCGGGGCCACGAATATCTCGACTCGGTGGAAGGCGACGCCTGGCCGGTGTTCACCTACCGGATCGGGGACGTGACGCTGACGCGCGAAGTCCTGATGCTGCACGGGCGGCACGCGACCCTGGTCCGCTACACGCCCGGCCCCTGCGCGGTTTCCGCCACCCTTCGCCTCAAGCCGCTTCTCGCCTTCCGGCCCTTCCACAGCCTCACGCGAACCAACGTGGACCTCCAGGTCAAAACCTTCCCCGCGCGCAACGGGTTCAAGATCCAGCCTTACAACACGCTCCCGGCGCTCTTCATCCAGGCCGGAACGACGTCGTTCGACTTCTTCCCCTCCCCCTCGTGGTACCACAATTTCGAATATTTCGTGGAGGAGGAACGCGGCTTCCCGCACCAGGAAGACCTGTTCCAACCCGGGGTGTTCGAGATCCCGCTGACGCCCGGGAAGGCCGTGATCCTCTCGGCCTCCACAGCGGAACTGCCCGGCGACCTCGAAACGCTCTGGAGCGACGAAACCGCGCGCCGCAAGCCGGCGCGGGTGGCGGCGGCCCGGTCGATGGCCGCGCACCTGCAGCGTGAAGGCGAGCGGTTCCTGGTCCACGAGCCCGACGGCCGGCCCGCCGTGATGGCCGGCTACCCCTGGTTCGACGCCTGGGGGCGCGACACCCTGATTTCCCTTCCCGGCCTGACCTTCTGCTCGGGCCGCGAAGAGGCGGGCCTGGAGATCCTGGTGCGCCTCGGCGAACTGGAGCGGAACGGGCTGCTGCCGAACATGACGGGCCCCCACCCGGGCGCCCACGCCTACACCTGCGTCGACGCCTCGCTCTGGTATGCCTGGGCCGTGCAGCAGATGCGGGCGCTCACGGGGCGCACGGACATCGTCCGGGACACCTGCTGGCCGGTGATCCGGCGCATTCTCCTGGCTTACCGGACGGGAACCGACCTGGGCATCACCATGGATTCGGAAGGGCTCCTGCATGCGGGCTCGGCCTCCACCCAGCTGACCTGGATGGATGCCAAGGTGAACGGCGTGCCGGTGACCCCGCGGCACGGCTGCCCCGTCGAAGTCAACGCGCTATGGTATAACGCACTGGCCTTCTGCGACGAGCTGGCCGCCGAGTTTCACAGCCCGGCCGACCGGTGCCCGGACCTGCTGGAGCAGATCCGACGCTCTTTCCGCGAGCGCTTCTGGGTCGAAAACGGCTCCTACCTGGGGGACGTCTACCGGGACGGAACGCTGGATACCTCGATCCGGCCGAACCAGATTTTCGCCGTCTCCCTGCCCCACTCCGTGCTCGATGCCGAGCATCGGGCCGCCGTGGTGGAGAACGTCCGGCGCCACCTGCTGACCCCCTACGGCCTCCGGACCCTTTCCCCCCGCCACCCGGACTATACCGGCCTTTATGAAGGGTCCCCCGCCAGCCGGGACAACGCCTATCATCAGGGAACGGTCTGGCCCTGGCTGCTGGGCGCCTATGGGGAAGCGGAGCTGCGCATCACCCGAAACCGGGAACGCAGCGCCAAAGCCCTTCTCGACACGCTCACCCCCCTGTTTACCGCCCACCTGCGGGAAGCCGGGATGGGCACCGTGTCCGAGATTTTCGATGGAAATCCCCCTCACCAGCCGAACGGTTGCACCGCCCAGGCCTGGAGCGTGGGGGAGTTGATCCGCCTGTTGCATCTGTTTAAAAAATCGGCTCCAAAGGCGCTTGCGGCCTTTGAAGCGTCCGTTGTCGGGAGAACTTAGCATGCGCGTACTCATGTTTGGCTGGGAGTTTCCACCCCATATCAGCGGCGGGCTGGGCACCGCCTGCTTCGGGCTGACGCAGGCCATGGCCCGGCAACAGGTGGACATCCTTTTCGTTGTGCCCCGGATGAAACCGGCGCCCGAAAGCCGTCACCTCACGCTCCTGTCCGCCTCGGGCACCCGCGTTCCACACCGCCTCCTGCACACGGTGGAGGAAACGATCCGCGGCATCTGGGAGGGCCGACTGACGGTCCGCCCGCTGGAATCGCTCCTCTTCCCCTACGCCACTCCCGAAACCTTTGCCGAGCAACAGTCCTTCAACCTGACCGCCTCCGGCAGCCGCTCCGTTCACGACAGCTCCGAGTCGTCCTCGACGCTCGAGGTCCAGGGCGAGTACGGCGCCGACCTGATGGGAGAGGTCTTCCGCTACAGCCAGGCCGGAGCCGCCCTGGCCGCCTCGGAAAAGTTCGACGTCATCCACGCCCACGACTGGATGGCCTTCCCGGCCGGCCTGATGGCCCGGGAAATCAGCGGCAAGCCGCTGATCCTGCACGTCCACTCCCTCGAATACGACCGGAGCGGATCGAACGGAAACGCCGATGTGGTCCGCATTGAAAAGACCGCGCTCGAGGCGGCGGACCGGATCATCGCCGTCAGCCACTACACCCGCTCGCTGATCATCTCCGAATACGGCATCGACCCCTCGAAGATAGACGTCGTCCACAATGCCGTCTCCCGCGCGGAGGCCAGGAAAGTCTACCGCACGCACAACCATGCGGTCCCGGGCGAAAAGCTCGTCCTGTTCATGGGGCGCGTCACGTTCCAGAAAGGGCCCGACTATTTCATCGAGGCTGCCGGGCTGATCCTGAACAAGCTGCCCAACGTCCGCTTCGTCATGGCCGGCAGCGGCGACATGCTGCCCCGCATGGTGCAGCGGGCGGCCCAGCTCCGCATCGGCAGCCGGGTCCATTTCACGGGGTTCCTGAAGGGGCCGATCGTGGAGCAGATGTACGCCCGCAGCGATCTTTACGTGATGCCCAGCGTCTCCGAGCCTTTTGGCATTGCCCCGCTCGAGGCCATGCTCTACGATGTTCCCGTGCTGCTCTCCCGCCAGTCCGGAGTCACGGAGGTGCTGCGAAACGCGCTCAAAGTCGATTTCTGGGACGTGCAGGAGATCGCCAACCAGATCGTGTCGGTGCTCCAGCACCCCCGCCTGGCGTCCGAGGTGGTCCGCAACTGCCGCGAGGAATTGAAGACTATCCGCTGGGAGAAAGCGGCCGAATCCGTTATCAACGTATACCGTGCCGCGGCACAGGGAGGACATTGACCATGCCATCCGTCTGCTTCTACTTCCAGGTTCACCAGCCGTTCCGCCTTCGCCATTACACCTTCTTCGACATCGGTGAAAACCACTTTTACGAGGACGACGAGCAGAACCGGCTGATCCTGAACAAGGTGGCCCGCAAATGCTACCTGCCCATGAACCGGCTGCTGCTTGACCTCATCGAGCGGCACAAGGGCGAGTTCCGCGTCAGCTTCTCCATCACCGGCGTGGCGCTGGACCAGTTCGAGAAATACAACCCCGAGGTGCTGGCCAGCTTCAAGCGGCTCGCCCGGACCGGGTGCGTCGAGTTCCTGAACGAAACCGCCTACCACTCCCTGTCGTTCCTCTTTTCGCCCCGGGAGTTCAAGGAGCAGGTCACCCTGCAGAGCCAGCGGATCGAGTCGCTCTTCGGGCAGGCCCCGAAGGTGTTCCGCAACACCGAGCTGATCTACAACAACGACCTGGCCAAGGCCATCCAGGACCTCGGGTACACCGCCATCCTGGCCGAGGGGGCCGACCACGTCCTCGGCTGGCGCAACCCTAACTACGTCTTCCAGCCCGCCGGCTGCCACAAGCTGAAGCTGCTGCTCAAGAACTACCGCCTCTCCGACGATATCGCGTTCCGATTTTCGAACCACGACTGGAGCGAGTTCCCCCTCACGGCCGAAAAGTTCGCCCAGTGGATCCACAAGACCAACGGGGCCGGGGAAGTGACCAACCTGTTCATGGATTACGAGACGTTCGGCGAGCACCAGTGGGAGGAGACGGGCATCTTCGCCTTCATGAAGGCCCTGCCGGCCGCCATCCTCACCCACCCCGACTTCCGCTTCCGGACCCCCTCGGAGGTGGCCGCCGCCCATTCGCCGGTCGCCCAGCTCGACATCCCGCAATTCATGTCCTGGGCCGATGTTGAACGCGACCTGACCGCCTGGCTCGGCAACGACATGCAGAAGGACGCCATCGAGTCGGTTTACCGGCTGGAGCGGAAAGTCCGCGCCAGCGGGAATCCCGACCTGATGAAAGTGTGGCGCCAGCTCCAGACCTCGGATCATTTCTACTACATGTGCACCAAATGGTTCGCCGACGGCGACGTGCACAAGTACTTCAATCCGTACGGGACGCCTTACGACGCCTACATCAACTACATGAACGTGCTCGCCGACTTCGAGCAAAGCCTCGGAAAGGCCGAAAGGCCGGCGCTGTCCAGCGGGCCGGAGGCCCCCCCCGCCCCTGCGGCCGCGAAGCCGGCCGCCAAGGCGAAACCCGCCATCCCGGCCAAGGCTGCCGCCCCTGCCAAGCCCGCCCTTAAAAGGAAACCGGTCGCGAAGATGAAAACAGTCGCGATGATCAAGACGCTGGGCAAGGCGAAAACGGTTCTCCCCGGGAAGGCGGCTTCGACAGCAAAGCCCGCCGCAAAAGCACAACCGACAGGGAAGGCGGATCGCCCGAAAGTCCGCTGATGAAGCCCCTCTCGAAAGATGACGCTTGCTTTGAAGTCAGCTGGGAAGTCTGCAACAAGGTTGGCGGCATTTATACGGTGGTCAGCAGCAAAGCCCGTCTGGCTAGCGATTTCTTCGGCGAGCGCTACTTCCTGCTGGGGCCCGACCTCAAGCAGAATCCCGCATTCGAGGAGACCGACGAGCCCGGCTGGCAGGCCCTCCGCGAAGCCTGCGCCCTGAAGGAGATCCGCTGCCGCTTCGGCCGCTGGAAAATCCCGGGCGAACCGAAGGTGATCCTGGTCGGCTTCGACAAGAAGTACAACCAGGGCCAGCTCCTCTACGAGCTGTGGGAAGCCTACGGCGTGGACTCCCTTTCGGGCGGCTGGGACTACGTGGAGCCCGTCATGTTCAGCTACGCGTGCGGCGAAGTCATCGCCGCCATTTACCACGCCGTGCTCCAGCCCGCCGGCGTGCGCACCGTGGCCCAGTTCCACGAGTGGATGTGCGGAGCCGGCCTGCTGGGCGTCAAGAAGGACGCCCCCGAGATCGGCACCGTTTTCACCGCCCACGCCACCATGCTCGGACGCACGCTGGCCGCCTCCGGGGTCGACATCTACCGGCAGATGGAGAACATTTCGCCCCAGCGCGAAATCAGCGCCCGCAACATCGTGGCCAAATGCTCGATGGAAAGCGCCTCCGCCCGGGAAAGCGACTGCTTCACCACCGTGAGCGACATCACCGCCATCGAGGCGCGCAGCTTCCTCGGCCGGGCGCCGGACCTCGTGACCCCCAACGGGCTCGACCTGCGGCATATCCCGGACCTGAGCGTCTCGCGCGAAGCGGTTGAGCCCATCCGCGCCAAGGTGCTGGCCAGCGCCTCCCGGTTCCTGCAAACCGAGCTGCCGGCCGACACGCGGCTGATCGGCATCGCGGGGCGGTATGAGTTCCACAACAAGGGCATCGATGTCTTCCTGGAGGCCCTGGGCGCCCTCGAAGCCGGTCTGCAAAATACGGATCACCCGGTGCTGGCCCTCTGCATGGTCCTGGGGAGCTACGAGGAATTGAACCTCCGCGCGGTGCAGGGCGAGCCGGGAGCACGGTCCGAACAGGGCTCCGGCTGGATCAGCACCCACCGGCTTTACAACCAGGCCCGCGACCCGATCCTGACCACGTGCGCCCGGCTCGGCCTGACGAACGGGAAGACCAACAAGGTGAAGGTCATCTTCATCCCCGCTTTCCTGAACGGCGCCGACGGCTTCCTGGACATCCCGTATTATGATGTGCTGTCCTCCTGTGACATGGGCGTCTTCCCCTCCTACTACGAGCCCTGGGGCTACACCCCGCAGGAGAGCGCGGCCTTCGCCGTCCCCACCCTCACCACCGACCTGGCCGGATTCGGGCTCTGGGCCCTGGGCGCCGGCGAACAGCCGGGGGTTTCCATCCTCCGCCGCAAGGACCGGGCGGATGCCGATGTCGTCAAGGAGCTGCATTCCCTGCTCCTGGCCATGGCCACCTGCGATGGCGCCGAAGTCACCCGCCGGCGCCAGTCGGCGCGTTCCGTGGCCCTGGGCGGCTCGTGGGAGCTCTTCTTCCCCCGCTACCTGCGCGCCTTCGACGCGGCGCTGGAGAAAGCCGGACAGCGCGCCGCGCTGCTGGCCGCCGCCCGCCGCCAGCGCGAATTGAGCCACACGTTCGCCGCAACCGGCTCCGCGACGCCGTACCTGCGGAACCTGACGGCGGTCGTCGACCTGCCGCCGGCCCTGCGGCGGCTGCGCGAGCTGGCCTACAACCTGTGGTG
>CAIKKV010000325.1 GCA_903828035.1 uncultured bacterium | reverse complement strand
CGGCGATGCCGGCGAAACCGGCACCTGGGGAGAATAAGGAGACGCGTTCATGAAGGCAGGCTCTTCGGCTGACGGCGGCGCCCATCCCAATATCGTTTTTATTTTGACCGATCAATGGCGCGCCGATTGCCTGGGCATCCTGGGAACGCCCTCGGTGGAAACGCCCCGCCTCGACATGTTGGCGCGCAAGGGGACCCTGTTCACGGCCTCGTACAGCGCCTGTCCCTCCTGCGTGGCCGCCCGCGCCTCGATCTTTACCGGCCTCCGGCCCACGACGCACGGCCGCCTGGGCTACCAGGACCGCGTGCCATGGCGTTATACGGACACGCTGTGCGACGTGCTGGGGCGCGGAGGCTACCAGACCCATTGCGTGGGCAAAACGCATTTCTACCCCCAGCGGACTCATCTCGGATTTCAGGGCATGGATAGCTATGAGGCCGCCCAGAATTTCGACGGCGATTACGTCAACGACTACTGGGAGTGGCTCCGCGAAAAGGGCGGCGGCCTGTATGCGGAGCAGGATCACGGGGTTGACTGGAACTCGTGGGTGGCCCGGCCCAGCCATCTTCCCGAGGCGCTCCACAACAATACGTGGTGCGTTACCAAGGCGCTCGATTTCGCCAGACGGCGCGACAAGACGCGTCCCTTCTTCCTGAACATTTCATTCCATCGCCCGCATCCGCCCATCGACCCGCCCCAGGCCTATTTCGACCTGTTCAAGGACAAGCCGCTTCCTCCCGCTCCGGTCGGCGACTGGGCGAAGGCGCATGGAATCAAGCCCGATACGGTGGACGCCTGGCAGGCGAAGATCCCCGATGCCGACCTCGACCGGGCGCGCCGGGCCTATTATGCGCAGATCGCGCACATCGATAGCCAGATCGGCCGGTTCATGATGAATATGCGGGAAATGAAAGCCGGTCCCACCTGGTATGTCTTCACGTCGGACCACGGGGAGATGCTGGGCGATCATCATCTCTTCCGGAAAACCTACGCCTACGAAGGCTCGGCCAAAACGCCCCTGATCATCATGCCGCCGAAGGGCAGCGCGGTTCATGAGTGCGACGCGCCCGTGTCGCAGCAGGATCTCATGCCGACCCTGCTCGAGATCGCGGGCCTTCCCATCCCGGATGCCGTGGAGGGCCGCAGCCTGGTTTCGCTATGCCGCGATCCGTCTGCGCGCAAGGACTGGCGGGCGTACGTGCATGGCGAGCATTCCGCGTGCTACGATGCGGATCTGGGCATGCAGTTCGTCACGGATGGCCGGGAAAAGTTCATCTGGTACACCCGGACGGGGCGGGAGCAGTTTTTCGATCTGGTCCGCGACCCCGGGGAATGCCGCGATCTGATCCGGAATCCCCGGGCCAAGGCGCGCGTGGCGCTGTGGCGGAAGCGGCTGATCGACGAACTGGCACCCCGCTCCCGGGACGGGCTGACCGATGGCAAAAGGCTGATCGCGGGAACGAACCTGCCGAGCGTCCGCCCGGAGCTGCTGAACGGCTAGCGGGTCAAGGGAGTTCGGAGCGCGGCACGAGCGGCTCCGGAGCGACGCCCTTCGGGCCGGTCAGGGACAGGTATCGACGCAGCAGGACGAGTTCGCGGAAATGATGTTCCCTGGGGGTAAGGGGGGTGAGGTCGATCTGGGCGCCGGCGAGGGCGTTGTGGCCGCCGCCGGTGCCGTATTTTCCGATGATGGCGCGCATGATTTTTCCGGCGTTAGCGGCGGGGTTGGACGTGCGGAGCGAGAGCAGCATGCGCCCCTGGAAGCGGCCATAGCAGAGCGTCCAGACGATGCCCTCCCGGCGGAGAAGCAGGTCGGCAATTTCCCCGATCATGTCGGGATTGTCGGTTTCGCCGATGTTGGAGACGATCCGCGAGTCGTAAACCTGGGCTCCGGAGATGCCCTGGATCAGGAGTCGGAAATAGGCGGGGGGTACGCGCCGGGTTTTGATTTCCTCCAGCATGCGCCGGTTGGCGCTCGGGTAAAGAGCGGAGTAGGCCTCGATGTCGGGCCGGGTGGTTTCT